>CAWUUZ010000114.1:0-9294 GCA_963925745.1 uncultured Pseudomonadales bacterium | reverse complement strand
TCGATCTAGGCTCCGTCAGTTTTCATCTCGTTATCATGACACAGAAGAATAACCGACTCGTTTGGGTTGAATGTAAAAAAGAAATTGTGCGACTGGCTGCTGGTATTGACCCAATAACCGGACGCCTTAGCAATGACGTGGAGCGTAAAGCGCTGCGGGCATTGCATTACTTTGCAAAAACACTGTCCCAGTTTGAAGTTCAGGATATCGCCGTTGTCGGCACGGCTGCATTTCGCCAACTCAAAGACCACCGACGCTTTTTAAAGCGCGCAGGGGAAACCCTGGGACATCCCATCCACATTCTCTCTGGTGATGACGAAGCGCGTTATATCTACCGCGGTGTCAGCATTGGCCTACCCAAAGAACAGCGTTTTGTATTTGATATTGGTGGTGGCAGCACTGAATTTGTCGTCGGCAATGGCCCTGACATTGTGCATTCGGCAAGCTGCGATATCGGCTGCATCACCCTGACCCAGCGCTTTTTTAACAGCCAAGACATTGATAAAGCCCTGTTTGCAGAAGCAGAAATGGCAGCCAAGGCGGCCTTAGAGCCGGTTGCCGCAGGGTTTTCCGCTATAGAATGGGATTCAGAGCTTGGTACATCAGGAACAGTCAAGGCGATTAGCTGGGCACTTCAAAATCTGAATATCAGCGATGGCATCATCACCCGCGAGGGGTTGGACGTTTTGAGAACGGTGCTCTTAACCTGTAGCAACCAAGCAGAGATGGCAAAGAAACTGCGGTTAAATCCCAGACGTACCAGCGTATTCTGTGGCGGTTTTGTCTTGGTAGACCAGGCATTCAAAGCGTTTAAATTGTCGTACGTTAAAATCGCACAGGGCGCTATTCGCGAGGGTATCATTGCCGAAATGATGGCCAATGACATCCACCAGAGCGAATTGCTAGAACCCGCTATTCTTCGTCCGTAAACTGGAAATCCATGTTTTGAGAAGGCGCCTGTAGCAAATGGCCCTGCACGTAATTGGCACCGTCTTGCCATAGCCGCTGCATCACAGACGCACTTTCTATATGGGGAACAATACAGGCGAGACCTTCTTCACGGATGTCGTTGATGAGGTTTCTCAGGTGCTGATGCCCTTCCTCAGTCGCCATGCCGGTCACAATCGATGGATCAAATTTCATGAAATTGACAGTGAGGTGACGGGTGAGGGTCTTCACATCGGCAACCTTGCCAAAATTCCCCACACTGAACATACATTTTAACAAGCCCAAACCCTTGCTAAAGGCCTTAGCGGGTTTGAGATAGTCAGTAGCATCCTGCTCAGTGATTTGAAAAACCAATGAACTACCCGGCAATTTGTTTTTCTTTAACAGCGTATTCACCCAGGGCAAAAAGTCTGGGTCACTGATGGTTGCATAGGTCAGGTGTATAAACAGACGTGTAAAGGCTTTGTCGCTCCAATGCTTTGCTAGCGCTGTGATGGCGGTCGATACGACCCAACGGTCAATCTCAGCTGCTTGGCCTGAAAGCAAAATGGTAGACACATAGGAACCAATGGATTCCTGCTCATCTTCCCTATTCATTATTCTGAGCAGCACTTCAAAATGTTCTGTCTCGTCACCGCGAAGACTGATAATGGGCTGGTAATTCAACTTGAAACGGTCATTTTCTAGCGCAAATTTAATCTCAGCGACCTTGTCTCCATCTGCGATATTTCGCACATCGCCGCGGTCGAAATAGGCAACCGTTATAGTCTGCGTGATCGCTAGGTCACAGGCCTGATTGGCATGGTAAAGGGCCTCGTGTCCATCGGCCAAATTCGCATCCATGACGGCATAACCAATCACACATTTCAGCTGCACCGTTTTTCCGCTTACCTCAACCAGGTGCTCTTCCATATCATCAACAATCGACTTTGATAGAGTCTCCATCGCCTTGATGTCATTACCAGGTACCAACAGCGCAAAGGCATCATCGGATATACGGGCTGCAAACACCGTTTCCGCAATATGGTTAGCAATGATCGATCCTGCTTCAGTCAATACAACGTCTGTACCACCGACGCCAACTGAAGCGCGAATGCCACTGATATCCTGAATCAAAATATAGGCCAAAAGGCTCGATGACTGGTCTTTTTTTGCGGTTTCATAGGCGGCATTGAGATTTTTAATAAAATACTGGCGGTTATAAAGGCCCGTCAAAAGGTCTCTACTACTGATCTCATCGAGCTGTTTCTGAAGCGCTGCACTCGAATCTTCAATTTTGGAAATAACCACCTGTATGCAGGGTTCACCGTCATAGATGGCAGCAGAAAACTCCATATTGGCGTCAAAAAGCTCGCCCTCTCCATCCACTGCCTGGCAAACAAGTTCTTGGTGGTCAGAGCTATCACGCTGTTTCAAAAGCTTTTTTAAATCGGCCTGAAATTGCGGCGCAACGATATCGAGTACCGGCACGCACAGCAGGTCGTCTAAATCATCATACTCAAACATTTCCATATAACTTTCATTGGCATAGATGTGCATGCCGTCATGGACATAGGCGATAGCGTCTTTCGAATTTTTGAGCAACAACTGCACACGCTTTTCAGATTCTGCCAGCTGGGATTTTGCAATTTTTAATGCCCGTCGGCTTTCAAGCGACGCCAACTCCCTCAGTGCCGCTGGCACCAACAGATCAGGTTCTCCATCCAAGATCACGTCGCTTGCGCCAAGACCGTAGCCCTTGATAATGGCATCGAGCCCGTATTCTTCGATCAACAAAATAATGGGGATATCGAGGTTTAAGCCGCGTAGGGTTTCTAAACAATGCACAACATCAACTGTCTCTGTTTCTAGCTTGGCGAGTAACAGATCCCATTCGTGTTCTGCCAACATGGCGGTCAGTTCGTCTTCGGACGCAATAAATTGCGAGCGTGTTGCATACCCATTCACGCGAAAATGGTTAATCAGTGGCTCTGCATCGTTTTGTGTATCATGCAGAACTAAGATTTGAATAGGCTTTACTGCAGCATTCATCGGTCGACTTTACCTGTCTTTGTTGGATCCCTAAATTGAAACATGCATTGCCGATCTCGGCTACCGCTCTGGGTACGCATCTGTATTGGTCTAGCGAAACCAACCCTTAGAGTTGGCGCCACAGTGATTCAAAGCCTTCGTCTGGACTCTTGGTGCTCGGAGCCTTTTCAACTGCCTTAGGGGTTTCATAGGACCGTATTTGATATTGATTGAAGCTCGACGCGCCCTGTATTTTCTTGATCAGCTGAAATTTTTGCTCTTCACCCTGGTGACTGATGCCCACCTTATGACCGACTTGAAAGGGCACACGGGGCACAAGAATAGAGGCTGGTTGCGCAATACTGCGTATTTCCGGAACCATCAAACCACGCATATAATCACCATGTTGACCCGTCTTATTGAGCAGACGAACAGCACAGGGCTGCGAATTGGGTGCGATCAGCTCAACACCCAATTGGGTGCCATCTTTGGCAGCCTGTCGGATCCAGCGAACAACACCCAGATTCCAACGCTCATTGCCGCTCTCACGAATCGCAACGATTTCACCTGTTTGCATATTGGCAGCTAGTGGCCCTTTCCAACCCAAACAATAACCTCGAGGCGAGGTGTTGATCAACAGGCAAGAATACTGTGGGTACGATTCTTTCTGTTCCTCATCGTTATTCATGTGCGAAAAATCATGGTCAGACAGCGATTCAGGAATCACATTGTGGCCGGCATCAAAGGAACTGTCCCACACGTCGGCCTTAGCGCGTGTTGAATTGGTATCTCGGCTATCAAACTGTGCTACCGCAGCGACCATAAAGGGACTTTGAACACCCTGAATGTTGCTGTTATAGAGCTGTCGGTAGAAACCAATGCCATTAGACAATCTAAAATGAACAGAGGTCAGACCTAGGGCAACCGAAACATCGCCATCGGTTTGGTTTCGAGAGAAAGAACGCTGCTTCATACCACCCCAAGATTGCACGAGGTGTTGAACCAAACCGTGACTTATCGAGGCTGGGATAACGATACCCGTATCAGGCGTGGCAACACCCTGTTGTGCCGGTACCAAAGACTGGTGTAGTCCGCGCACCAAGGAGGCCGTATTCAAACCCATATAATCGGTATAGGTCTGTGGCTTTACCAAATGGCGGTACATAGGACCTGTGTCAGCATGGGGATTTACAATCAATGTTGAGGAATCATCTGCGATTTCATCAATGGTCACCTTGCTAGACCAAGACTCCAACACACTAAAGATTTCGGTCAGATCGCGCTGATGCAACTGGTTTGGCTGGCACGATCCCAACAGGAGTAACCGGCTATAGAGTTCTAAAATACTCAGTGGTTCGCCTCCGATATTTTGCTCATCGGGGAAACTAAAATCAGCCAGACCATAGGACTGTGCTATCTGATACAAACCATGAATTTCTTGCCAAATACCGGGCGGTGTACGCAGATACAGCTGGTAAGAACGTAAAATATTGGGCGCCAAATCGGACAGACAGCGGTGCACAGACCGCGCGAGCAACTCTTTGCTTTTGGGTTGCGTCTCAATCAATTTGTTTTTAATGATGATCTTGTAGCCGGTTGCCAAGTGGGTTTGCAACGCCTGTGCAAGATTGGCAATCTTCCGCTGATTATCACCCAAAACGATAGACTGGGTTAGATAGCGGCGGTTGAGTGAATTACAGACGTAATGAATGGGGTTACGCACCAATTCAAGCAGCTCAAACCGCGACTGTTCCGTCAATCGCAGCTGGTTAAATTCAATGGCGGCGTGATACAGCTGTCGCGCCGTTTCACCGATATTCGCCATCGGAAGACCACTCACCCAATTGTTGATATGCCGCGTCGTCGGCTCGCAAAAAGACAGCGTCGACAAGGTCTGTTCGGGCACTTGCAAATATTGGTGTTCGCGTAATTTATCCATGTGCTTCCACTTTAATCAGAAGAGAACCTGCAAATCAGTATAAGTGTTCCTATAAAGACGCGACAGACTAATAATTCACTTATAACGATTATAGCGCGTTATCGCCACTCAGAAATCCAAAAATTCTGAAAAATGAGGACTCGCACAGCCTTAAACCACCCAAAATGTGTCATTAATCACGCATTACCAGATTGTCTAGACCAACAGCACCATTCTAGACCAATCTGGTTTTAGATAAAGCACCTGCTTCTTCTCTTACCAGATGGGGCACCAAATAACCGGGCAACTCTGCCAACATGCCTGCCACCAATGTCTTGGCAGTCGGTTCATCTACATCAAAATGCGCTGCACCAGCAACCTTGTCGAGCAGATGTAAATAGTAGGGCAGCGCGCCCACTGCAAAGCTTGCGCGGCTCAAAGCCACCAGATCAGCAACGGAGTCGTTAACACCCCGTAACAACACCGCCTGATTTAAAATCTGTGTGCCGGTAAGCCTTCTCAAATAGTCGCCAACCTCAGCATTCAGTTCTGCGGCATGATTGGCATGTATCACCAGCACACGGTTGAGCGGCAAGGCATTCCAGCGTTCACAGAATTCAGCGTCGAGTCGCTCGGGTAACACAACAGGAAGCCGACTGTGTATACGGATGGTATCAACCTTGGTTTCTGTTATGCAACGGGCAATCAGCGCAAAGAGTTTGTCGTTTGGCAACATCATTGGGTCACCGCCACTGAGTATGATTTCAGTGAGTCCCTGTGCCTTTATCGCTGCCACAACGGCATCGATAGCATCTTCGGTCATGGTGCTATCTGCATAGGGATAGTGGCGCCTAAAGCAGTATCGGCAGTTTACCGCACAGGCGCCTGTGGCCAAGACCAGTGCCCGGCCCTGATATTTTTGCAGGACACCACGGGTCGGCATAAACGCAGTTTCACCGACAGGGTCATCCCCAAAACCCACCACAGTTTCGCATTCCGCTGCCAAGGGCAGCACCTGTCGTAACAGCGGATCATCAGGATCACCAAAGACCATTCGCGCGACAAAGCTTTCGGTAACACGCACTGGAAAAAGTGCAGCCGCCCTTTGAGCCGCCAGCAGCCGTGCAGGGTCGTCGTTCAAACCCAATCGCGCCAGCAACACCAGCGGATCGCGGATCATACTTCTCAACGATTCTTGCCAGTTTGGTATCTTTTTAGTTTGGTCAGAAAGAGGTATCATAGCCGTCTATTTTTCACTCAACATTCACCTTACATCGGATATCGATATGGCTTTTTATTCTACCAACGAATTTCGCAATGGTCTCAAAGTATTATTAGAGGGCGAGCCTTGCAGCATTGTTGAGAACGAATTTGTAAAACAGGGAAAGGGCCAAGCCTTTAATCGCGTACGACTCAAGAACCTTAAAACGGGCCGCACATGGGACCGCACCTTTAAGTCAGGTGAATCGCTTGAAGGCGCAGACATCATGGATGTCACCATGGAGTACCTCTACACTGACGGTACATTTTGGACCTTCATGAAGACAGACGATACCTATGAGCAACTCAATGCAGGCGCTGAAGCGATCAAAGACGCAAAGAACTGGCTCAAAGAGCAGGATATCTTTGACGTGATTTTGTATAACGGTGAGATCCTCTCCGTTGTGCCACAGAACTTTGTCGAATTGGAAATTACTGAAACCGATCCAGGCCTCAAAGGTGATACGGCTCAGGGTGGTTCAAAGCCAGCAACACTGACCACCGGTGCTGTTGTGCGTGTGCCCCTGTTTATCGAAATTGGTGAAAAGATTCGAATCGATACCCGTACTGGTGATTACGTCAGTCGCGCCAAGTAATGGATTTGTCTGTTGGCACCGTCATTGGGGTGCCAACATCCCTACCCCAGCACCCACTGCACACCGAGTAACTATGCCCGATTTATGGAAACCAACGGCTGACCAAGCGACCTTGCGCCAGCGCCATCAATTGATGCAGCAACTGCGCCATTTTTTTGATAGTGCAGGCCTCATGGAAGTCGAGACACCGATGCTATCGGCCCATGCAACGCCCGACCTCCATCTAGCGAGCGTCACATCCTCAGACGGCTACCTTCACACGTCACCTGAATACCCGATGAAGCGGTTGCTAGCGGCTGGTTCTGGCGGCATCTATCAGGTATGCAAAGTATTTCGATCACAGGAATCCGGTCGAAGCCACAACCCCGAATTCACCCTGTTGGAATGGTATCAGCCCGACTGGACAGACCGCCAACTGGCCGAACAGGTCATCGCCCTGTTTCGACATCTGGGTTACGACAGACCAGCAGTCTTTAAGTCTTATCGAGAGGCCTTTTCCGACCTGATGGGTGTGGATCCGCTATCAGCAAACACCGACAGGCTGCAAGCGTTGGCGGCTGAACTGACCAACCGCGATTGCAGCAGCTTTGATCGAAACACCTGTCTGGATGTTGCCATGAGCCTTGGCGTAGAACCCGCATTGGATAAGCACTGTATCACCGTCATCACCGACTTTCCGGCTGCCCAGGCGGCATTGGCAATAAAGGAACAGCAGCCCGATGGTTTCTGGACAGCCAGGCGTTTTGAGGTCTACAGCGGTGGATTGGAGTTGGCCAATGGCTATTCCGAGCTAACCGATGCAACCGAACAGCAGCAGCGTTTTGAGGCCGAAAACGTGGCGCGCGCGGATCTTGGATTGCCTGAGATGCCGATAGACATACATCTGCTGGCCGCCATGAAACAGGGCTTACCGGCTTGCGCGGGGGTTGCTGTGGGTGTGGATCGATTGATGATGCTGTGTTTGGGAAAGTCTCACATCAATGACGTGCTCAGTTTCCCGTTTGACAGAGCCTGACGCGGACGCGTCGGCTCATGACTGACAATGGCAATTAAGCCTTGGTTTTAGCAACCAATGCCTCAAGTTTTGAAGTCAAACGTGTATCGCGCTCTACCTGCTGAACCTTACGCTTCTTGCGTAGCTCCTGCTGCACCTTGCGGTCATTACGAAGTTTATCAACCTCATCGACCTTTGCTTGGGCATGCGCCATTTCTTCAGCCTTCACAGACGTTTCTGTTGGACCAGCCAAATCGAAACGAACACCGCCTGTCGCCAAACACGCCAAATAGTTGTAATGACGGGTATAGGCAGATAGCGCTTTGCGAATCTGTGTTTTAGACAGTGTGCCGCCCGCAGCAAGATCGTGGTGTATCCCAACCTTTAACGGCTTCGGATTATCCATATCAAAGGTGTCAGGATGGGCATCCGTCAACAAAGCTACAGCTGCCTTAGCAACCTCTCTTCGTTTGCGGATCTGATCGGGTGTTGGCTTTTTAATTGCTGGTTTTGGAGTATCAGTCATGGGAACAGCGCAGAATGTCTATGATTGTGGAAGGCGAGAGATTACCCTGCACGCCCTTGATTAACAAGCCAAAACGGCACTTTATTGATGCAGCACTGTAATTAAAAGGCAGAATCATTTCTCTACCAACGCCAGCAAACTGCCCATGGTAATCTTCTCGCCCAGCGCCCGCTCCGCATCCCAGGTCCAGTTTGGATTGTCAGACACCAGCACAACGGTACTGCCCAACTTAAACCGACCCATTTCTGCACCTTTTAAGAGTGTCACGGGTTCATCCTGATTATAGTCTGTTTCCATGACCCGCTGCTTTAAGGGTGCGACGACACCGGCCCAGACCGTTTCAATACTGGCAACGACCATAGCGCCAACAAGCACCATCGCAAGTTGCCCCCAAGGGGTATCAAACAACGCTACAACGCGCTCATTTCGCGCAAACAAACCGGGCACACCCTCGGCAGTGGCTTGGTTCACACTGAACAACTTGCCAGGCACAAAGGTCATAGACTTCAGGGTGCCGTCACAGGGCATGTGAACGCGGTGATAATCACTGGGCGACAAATAAATGGTCGCAAACTGCCCCTCTGCAAACTGCGCCGCACGCTCTGCATCACAGGCCAACAGCTGCTGCACGGTAAAGGAACGACCCTTTGCCTGCACCAGAGTGCCGCCCTTGATGGCACCAAACTGACTGACCACACCATCGGCTGGCGACACCATCGCATTGGGCGTTGCATCTATAGGACGCGCATCTGCCTTTAATTCGCGGGTAAAAAATTGGTTAAATGAGGGGTAGGCATCCAGCTCAGGAGTCAGGGCTTCGGCCATATTGACCTGATAACGCTCAGCAAACCACCGTATAAAGGGGTCCTTTATCCAAAAGCGTTCTGTTTCGGCAATGCGGCCTGCAAGGCGAGATATCAAATGCTGCGGAGCAAGGTGTTGCAGCGCAACAAACAACGAATTATTCATAGGTACCGTTCTCTTTTGTGTAGGTAAAAAGTCTGGATGATCCTAAGCCTAGCTAGATTATCCTAGGCCCAGA
>CAWUUZ010000113.1:0-5059 GCA_963925745.1 uncultured Pseudomonadales bacterium | reverse complement strand
GAGGTAACCACCGAAGCTTCGGCAGGAAACTGGTTGACATGTGGGTAGTGGTCTACCTGAGCCCAACTGGCTTCAAGCTCTTTCAATGTACCCGGCAGCAAGGTTGAATACCACAGGCTGCCACCCGGCTTGAGCACGCGCAAGATCTCTGCGGCTAGGTGTTCGATATCCCAACACCACTGTAACGACAAATTGGCATATACCAGATCAAATTGGTTGTCTGCAAAGGGCATGCGCTCTGCGTCAGCTGTAACCCACAGACTGTTACAGGCGTCGCCCAGATGCTGTTGTGCAAATTGGCTCATGCCATGCGCTAGGTCCAAACCCACGCTCACTTGGGGTTCAAATCGCTGCAAGATATTCTCATGTAAGGCGCCAGTACCCGATCCCAGGTCTAACACCGAGGCGAGGCCAACGGGTGGGATCGCGGTTAATAAATCGCGTCCAACATCACGCTGAAACTGTGCCGATGCATCATAACCTGCGGCTGCTTGGCTGAATGAGGCGGCTATTTTGCTTTTTGGGATCATCTGTTGTCACCCCATTGCTTGCGACACCATGCCGCTATCACGGGCGCCACTTCGGGTGACAAAGGCAAACAATGGGAACCTGCCAACACCTGTACCTGAGTGTGGGGTCTTTTGGCCCATTCCTGCGCGGCCACCACGGGCACCAATGCGTCATGTTCGGCCAGCACATGCAACTGTGGGCAGTTTGGGAGTACGTTCTGCAAGTCTAATGATCCTAACAACGCGAGGCTGTCAGCAAGTGATTGGAACTGTGGGTGGAACCTTTGGGTGTGTGCAACAACCTGTTCACGCATTGCCGCTGGAACGGGATCGCCAGACACCGCCAAATCAATAAACCGATCTAGGGTTTTGGCTGGCTGTCGTTGGAACTGTTTTGAAAACGACTGAAACGCTGCAGCGGGCATTTGCCACGGTTCTCCACCCTGAAACTGCCTATTGCTGCCAAGGGTAATCACACCAGCCACAGACCGATGAGCAGCCAAGGCGACTGCCAACATGCCACCCAGACTCCAACCCATGACCAGGGTCTGTTCATCAATCTGATGTTCCCAGCCAGAGAACAAGGATTCAAGCGCCCAAGGCGCATTGCCCTGTGCTTCGTCTGAGGGTACTGGGAAATTTTCAGCATCCTCATAGCCAGGATAGCGTAGTACCTGCATCGGGATATTCAACGTCTGTGCTAGGGCATTCGCACAGGGAAGCATCACACGCGACAGACCACTCCAACCACCGAGAACCACCAACTTGTTAACCGTCATCTGATACATCGCTCAGGTCGCGCAGATCATAAAAAGCCTGCAACAGTTGGTCGAGTTGGGCATCGGTATGGCTGGCACTGAGGGTAATGCGCAAACGGGCCGTGTTTTGTGGCACGGTGGGTGGTCGGATCGCTGTCACCAACAACCCTCTGTCTTGCAGAGCAGCACTCAAGGCCATGGCCCTGTCTGCAGATCCCACCATGACAGGTTGTATCGGGGAGTCAGAGGGCCAGAGTGTATAGCCCATAGCGGTGAGTTCGTCGCGCAGCTTTGTTTGCAGGGTTTTGAGCCAGGCTCGCTCTGTATTGGCCTGACGCAGCAAAACCAATGATGCACGCGATGCTTCAGCCACTGCTGGGGGCAATGCGGTGGTGTAGATATAGGGCCTTGCAAACTGCACCAGGGTGTCGGTGAGCTGATGACTGCCGGCAACAAAGGCCCCAAAGGTGCCAAAGGCCTTGCCGAGTGTTCCTACCAACACAGGAACATCGGATGCCGTGAGCCCAAACTGGGCAACACTGCCACGGCCATCGGGTCCACAGACACCGATACCATGGGCATCGTCAACCATCAAACCAGCCTGTTGCTGTTGGCAAATCTGCGCCATGGTTTTGAGATCGGCTTGGTCTCCATCCATCGAAAACACACCGTCAGTGACTGCCCACTTATTGGCGGATTCACCGCTAAACTGCTGTGCCAAATGGTCATAATCTCGGTGTTTAAAACGTTTAAAAGCGGCACCTGATGACAGGCCACCATCGAGAAGCGAGGCATGGTTGAGACGGTCTTGAACGACCAAACTCTGGCGGTCTAACAGCGCGTTCAGTGTGCCGGTATTGGCCATATAGCCGGTTGAAAAAAGCAGGACAGACGGATAGCCCAAAAATTCTGCCAGGGCTTCCTCTAAGGCATGGTGACTCTGATGGTGCCCGTTAACCAAATGGGATGCACCTGCGCCAACACCATAGCGACGCGCGCCGGCAATCATGGCTTCGATAACCTGGGGGTGATTGGCCAAACCCAAATAGTCATTGGAACAGAAGCTCAGCAATTCAGTGCCATCTATGACCTGAATGGGTGTTTGAGGCGTCGACAACAGGCGTCGTCGACGTGTCAGCCCGTCTCGCTGATGCTTATCTAACCGGCCTTGCAGATCCATTACGCCTCTATTTGCGCAGTGGCATCATAAAACTGGCTATGGGGACGTTTGGGGCAGTTATCAGGTGCCCATATGCTGACCTCAGGAACCGCGTCACGGCCTTCAGGGTGAATACCAAGACGGGTAAACAACTGTCGGTCTGCATTGGCTTCTGGGTTGGTGGTGGTCAGGAGTTTTTCGCCATAGAAAATCGAGTTAGCGCCGGCAAAGAATGCCAGGGCTTGCATCTGGTCGTTCATGTTCTCGCGACCTGCAGACAGGCGTACATGTGAACTTGGCATCATGATGCGTGCTACTGCGATGGTGCGGATCATTTCAAAGGGATCAAGATCGTCGACCTTTTCCATTGGCGTGCCTGCCACCTTAACCAGCATGTTTACCGGAACACTTTCTGGGTGCGGCTCCAACTTGGCTAACTCAACCAGCATGCTCGCGCGATCAGACAGCTGCTCACCCATGCCCAATATGCCGCCAGAGCATATTTTCATGCCCGACTGGCGCACCTTTTGAAGGGTCTCTAAACGGTCGGCATAGGTGCGGGTCGAAATGATTTCGCCATAGAATTCAGGCGAGGTGTCCAAATTGTGGTTGTAATAGTCTAGGCCGGCCTCTGCTAAAGACGCAGCCTGAGAATCAGTGAGCATACCGAGGGTCATACAGGTCTCAAGACCCATCGACTTCACCTGACTGACCATATCGAGAACCAGAGGCATATCTCGATCATTGGGCGAACGCCAGGCGGCACCCATGCAGAATCGCGTTGCACCAGAGTCCTTTGCGGCCTGCGCCTGCTGAACAACCTTTTCAATCGCGATCAATTTTTCTTTTTCGAGTCCGGTTTGATAATGGGCGCTTTGCGGACAGTACTTACAGTCCTCTGGGCACGACCCCGTCTTGATAGACAGCAGCGTGCTGATTTGAACCGCATTGGGATCAAAATGCTCACGGTGAACGCGTGCTGCTTCAAAAAGCAGGTCATTCATGGGCAATTGCAGTAGCGCAGTCACTTCATCAACCGACCAATCGTGTCGAAGTTCGGTTTTGGCTGTGGTGCTTGAACGAAAAGAATGCTGAGTCATGTCATGATCCCACTATAAGAATGCCGCGATAATAGTGGTCTGAGAGAATTAGTCAACTTAAAGACATGGATGTATTTACTAATGGCTACTTTTTATACAACTACCTGCCTGTTGTGTCATCAACCTGGGCACTATTCGTCGTCGAATCTCTGCGATGGCTGCAACCAGACATGGCCAATGCTGCCCAATGCTTGCCCCACCTGCGCAAACGAGGTCAGTGATAACCGCTACAGCTGTGGGCGCTGTTTGACCCATCCACCACTGTGGAAGTCACTTTCCTGTGCAGGTACCTATCAGGGTTCTGCAGCCTGGCTGTTAAAAAGATTCAAATACCAACAACAACTCACAGCCTTGCCTGTATTGGTCGATAAAATGCTGCACTGCATTAGGTCTGCGGCTGCGCCCCTACCCCAGGCCATTGTTCCCATGCCGCTCCATTGGCAAAGGCAATGGTCGCGAGGTTTCAACCAATCCCAATTGTTGGCAGAAAAATTGGGGTTTGCTTTAGACATACCGGTTGTTACAAAGGGAATTCGTCGGGTACGAAGCACGCCCGCGCTTGAGAGTTTGACCCGTGCTGAGCGGTATCGGGTTGTCCGCGATGCGTTTCACACAGCGCCGCTACCCTTTGCGCATGTGGCGATTGTTGACGATGTTGTGACAACCGGTGCGAGTGCAACGGCGTTGTCCACATCATTGATTGGCCAGGGTATTGGACGTGTGGATCTGTGGGTGGTTGCCAAAACGCCCAGCAATGCTAGGTCTTAAGCGCCCAATCCACAGCCGCCAGTGCGTGGATCTCTGTTGTATCGAGCAACGGTACGGCTGTATCGGTTTGCTTTACCAACAGGCCAATTTCGGTGCAACCGAGTATGACCGCTTCTGCACCTGAGGCTGCTAGGCTGTCTATGATGGCGAGAAAGCGCTGCCGCGATTGGGGCGACAGTGTTCCAAGACATAGCTCGCCATAGATCACATCATGGACCAACTGCCTGTCACTGGCCTGCGGCACCAAGACATCGATACCGTATTTTTCCCGTATTCTGTCGCTATAGAAGGTGTCTTCCATGGTAAATAGGGTACCCAACAGGCCCACACAGCGGACCTTTTTTTCCAGCAACACTTCACCGGTACAGTCGGCTATATGGAGCAGTGGAATATTGAGGTGGGGGGTTACCATCGGCGCGACCTTGTGCATGGTATTGGTAGCAATAATCACCCCCTCTGCGCCAGCCGCTTCTAATCGCTGGGCATAGTCCCGCAATAGCCGACCGAGTTCCGCCCATTCGCCTGCATGCTGCAACCTTTCAATGTGGTCGAAATCGACGCTGTATAGGATGATTTTGGCAGAATGCAGTCCGCCCAACCGCGCGCTTACCCCCTCATTCAAAAGCTGGTAATACACCTGAGTAGACTGCCAACTCATGCCACCAAGGACGCCTATGGTTTTCAATGTTAACCCTCCTGATGATGCTTTTTAGCGGCTAACCTGCATAATCCTTTCTTATCCTTCGGATTCGCTGGCTTTTAAAT
>CAWUUZ010000112.1:0-4623 GCA_963925745.1 uncultured Pseudomonadales bacterium | reverse complement strand
GATCCAGAACCCGTCACAGGCCTTGACTGACCGTGCCGGAAACAAGGTCATTTTAGGCATTCGGCCTGAACAGATTACCCATTCTATTCCACACATGATGGACAATGCCCATACCGTTATTGTGTCCTGCAAGGTTGAGGTCACAGAGCCAACCGGCGCTGACACCCTGGTCTTGGTCTATATGAATGAGCAAGAGGTTAACTGCCGCGTGCATCCAGCCGAGGCCAAAAAGCCCGGGAAAAAAATGGACTTGATGTTAAATATGGAAAAGGCTGTGTTTTTTGACGCAGACACGGAAGCCAGAATCCTGTAACAACACAGACAGGACAAACTCCACTTTACGGCAGCCGTAGGTTCTACGAGCCTGCCGTTTTTTTTGTCTGGTCCTTGCCGTACTCACGGGTTGAAAAACGGTTCTGAGGTGATTTATCCCAATAAAGACGGACACCTATTTTCGACAGATCGGTGCTGCTATGATCAAGCCATCTTGAATAACTGGAAGCCTATACCCTGTGAATAGCGAGCCCCGATTTACCAAGACTGCCTTGCTACAGGAACACAGAGCCTTGGTGGCCATCAGCATCCCGATGATTTTGTCTAACATTACCGTGCCCTTATTGGGGCTGGTAGATACCGCTGTGATCGGCCATTTACCCGAAGCCTATTTTCTGGGCGGTACCGCTGTCGGCAGTATGCTGATAACAATGGTGGTCTGGTTGGCTGGTTTTTTGAGAATGACCACCACGGGACTGTCTGCACAGGCCTATGGCGCTGCGTCGCACACGGCCTTGGTATTGGTACTGTGGCGTGGTGTTGTGATTGCACTCGCCCTGGCGTCGCTGTTACTGCTGTTTCAGGGGCCGCTTATCTCCATGGGACTGTCCTTGTCCGGCGGGTCTGAAGCCGTGCAGTTTTATGCCCACCAATATGTCACGATTCGCGTCTGGGGTTTCCCTGCTGCCTTATTGAACCTGGTAATTCTGGGCTGGTTGCTGGGCATGCATCAGGCACGATCGGTCATGTGGTTACTGGTGCTTACCAACGCGATGAACATCGTTTTGGATGTTTGGTTTGTGCCCGTGCTGGGTTGGCAGGTACAGGGTGTCGCCTTAGCAACCCTGCTGTCTGAATATGCGGGACTGGCTCTGGGAATCTGGTTGGTGATACGGGTGGGCAAAAACCAAAAGATTGCCTTTGCACCGCCTTGGCAGCAGGTCTTCTATGGTGAAGCCCTAGGGCGCTATTTGCGGCTCAACCGTGATGTGCTTATTCGAACCCTCTGTCTTGAAATTGCCTTTGCCTTTATGACCTTTCAAGGCGCGCGCTTGGGTGACATCGTGGTTGCAGCCAATGCCATTTTGATGGGTTTTCTGTTGCTGATTTCCTTTGGACTGGACGGTGTCGCCTTTGGCGCAGAGGTTCGGGTGGGTCGGGCAAAGGGCGCCTTGGATGCAGCTGCCGTCAGATTGGCGACAACCGTTGCGCTGCTCTGGACCGCCATCTTTGCCGGCCTCTATAGCCTGTTCTTTGTGTTACGGGGCGATTGGCTGATAGGCGTTATGTCTACAGTTCCCGAGGTCAATCGGTATGCACACGACTTCTTGCCTTGGATGGTGCTGCTGCCCGTTGTGGCCTGTTGGTGTTATCTCTACGACGGAGTCTATATCGGATTAACGCGGGCCAATGTCATGCGAAACAGCATGTTGGTAGCGACCTTTGGGGTGTTTTTTCCGGCATGGTTTCTATTTCAGGGGCTTGGAAACCAAGGTCTGTGGATCGCCTTTACGCTCTTTATGGCGTCACGCGGTCTCACTCTGGGCTGGCATTTTCACCGGATGAAGCCAGAAACATTACTACAGTAATCTGCGTATTTCAGCGAGAAAAGCCCATCTATAGCGGAGTGTTTGCGTCATGAGCGACCCACAAAATTCAAAGAATGCGCAAGGTGTATTCGAACCCTTTCCTATCGATCAAGTGCCCTGGGAAACAGCGAGCAAAGGCAGTCGATTTGGCATGGCGTATCAATACCTAACTGGATATGGCGGCGGCAACCAAATTGCGGTTGCCAATGAGGTGTTGCAACCCGGTCAGCAGGCGAATCCCTTGCACTACCACCTGTTGGAAGAGGAACATGTGTTTATGTTGGAAGGTGCCCTGACCGTGCGTTTGGGCGATGAGAGCCACATTCTGACCGTAGGGGATTATGTGTGTTTTCCTGCAGGCCAAAAAGTCGGGCACGCCTTGGTTAATCATACCAATGCGCCCTGTCGCTATTTGATTATCGGTAATCCACAGGCAGCGGATGTTGCGGTTTTTCCTGAAACCGGCAGGGTCGATGTCAAACTCATGCGCACAGGCTATTCTAATGAGGCTACCCTGGATTATTGGGACGGTGTGGACACCGGCGACAACTAATCGCCTCTGAACTGGCAATTTGGGGTGAACTAAAACAGGGTAGGGCGCGTATCATTGACACCTTACCCTTTTAAAGTTGGTATCCAACCATGGACAAAATTCGAGTCGGCATCAGCGCCTGTTTATTGGGGCAGCCAGTTCGCTTTGACGGTGGCCACAAGCAGTCTCAATATTGCCAAGAAGATTTAACGCCCTTTTTTGAATTCTTACCACTCTGTCCAGAAATGGCCATAGGGATGGGTTCCCCCCGAAAAAGCATTCGGCTGGTCCAAAAAGACGACCAGATTCTGGTGCGAAGCAAAGACGGTTCTTTAGATGTCACTCAGGCGCTGACGGACTACAGCACAGACAAGGTAGAGACCCTAGCCGATTTAGGTGGCTATCTGTTTTGCGCCAAATCGCCCACCTGTGGCATGGAACGGGTGACACTCTATCGGGGTGACACTGACTACGCTGAAAAAGATGGCGTGGGTGTCTTTGCCAAGGCATTGATGCAACGCTACCCCAACCTCCCTGTTGAAGAAACGGGTCGCTTGCATGACATGGCCATTCGCGACAACTTCTTTACCCGTGTTTTTGCTTACCGTGACTGGCACCAGTGGATCGCAGGTGGGCTGTCCGCTGCCCGTTTGACTGATTTTCATGCCCGCTATAAGTATTTGCTGATGGCGCACGACCCTGTGGGTTATCGCGCCCTGGGTCCGCTTCTGGCCAATCCAGGAGACAACCTGGAGGCCGTTGCTGCCCACTATTTTTCGGGTTTTATGCAGGTGTTAAAACACCATGCAAGTCGTAAAAATAACACCAATGTCATGCAACACATCCAAGGCTATTTCAAACAGCAGTTATCCGCATCTGCAAAGGCGGAATTGACCGAAACCATCGAGAAGTACCGCATTGGATTGCTGCCCTTTTTGGTGCCTCTGACCCTGATAAACCACCATTTGCGCATGCATAAGGTCGACTACATCAGCAAGCAGATCTATCTCAATCCCCATCCCGAAGCCTTAAAATTACGCTACGCGCTGTAGCATTGCATGCCCAAGGAATGCCTGTGAATACGCTCATGTGGTTTAGAAAAGACTTAAGGGTCATCGACAACCCAGCCCTATCCGCCGCCTGCCATCAGGCAGAGCGAGACGGTGGTCTGGTACGCGCTATTTACATTGCATCGCCAACACAGTGGGCTGCGCATCACAGCGCCGCTACACAGCTGGACTTCATCGCCAGACAGTTGTTCAGCCTGAGTGGCGCCTTGGCTGAGATGGGTATCGCGCTGGATGTCATTCGTTGTGACACCTTTGGCGACATTCCCCAGACGCTGGCGGCTTACCGACAGCAGTGGCATATAGAAACCCTCTATGCGAGCGTTGAGCCAGAGTGGAATGAAGTCCTGCGCGACAAAGCGGTGGCCTTAGCGGGTATCCCGCTGCAGTTGTTTGACCACCACAGCCTCTTACCCCCTGGTGCTGTGCGTAATGGCGCGGGCAACCGCTTCCAGGTCTTTACACCCTATTCAAGACGTTGGCTGACCCTGGCAGCTGCTCAGCCCTTGGTTCCCATTGCCAAGCCCCTCGGTTTTTTGCCTGCATTACCACGCCCGAATCAAGCAACATTGACAGCGTGGTTGGTTGCCTGTGGCTTTCCCAGTGACATCGAGCCCAAGATACAGGAGCGCTGGCCAATTGGTGAGTCAGCTGCTCTGGAATCGTTGGATGCCTTTTTATCAGACCAGCTTGAATACTATGGTGAGGAACGGGATTTTCCTGCCTTGGATGGCACCAGCCAGCTGTCACCCTATGTGGCGATCGGGGTGATCAGTCCGCGACAAATCCTTGCGGCGGTGTTGGGTCGCTTTCCGGATGTGTTGTTTAACGGCGAGAGTCAGGCGCGTCGGTGGCTAAACCAATGGATATGGCGTGATTTTTACCACCACCTGCTGGTTGATATGCCGGGACTCTCAAAGGGTGACAATTACCACGCAGGTGCAGATGCCATTGTGTGGCGCAACAATGCAGCAGAGTTTGAAGCCTGGTGCGAAGGCAAAACCGGGTATCCCATCGTTGATGCTGCCATGAGACAGCTGGTACAAACAGGTTGGATGCACAACCGTCTGCGTATGGTTGTCGCAAGCTTTTTAACCAAGCATCTGTTGGTTGATTGGCGCTGGGGCGAACAGTTTTTTATGCGTCACCTGATTGATGGTGA
>CAWUUZ010000111.1:0-3664 GCA_963925745.1 uncultured Pseudomonadales bacterium | reverse complement strand
CATTTTTAGACCTTACTGGCTCCATCTGGCCCCAAAGGAAAAGGAAAAGACAAAGGCACATCGGCAAGGCCAGTACCGGTTAGATGATTCACAACCCGTATTACTTTAGACTGCCAATAGAAAGGTCTATACCCCACGGGTGTATCGACCATCAATCTGGGGTGACCGACCAGCCGATGGTGTGATGCAAAACTATCCGAACATGCAACTGGCAGCCGCTATTATGTCCCAACCAGATTCAGGAAAATCAGTATTAACGACACTGCTGTTAACCGCTATCGCCATGTTCGCATTCGCGGCCAATTCCGTCCTATCACGCTTAGCGCTCACTATCGAACAGCATGAAGCCAGTATCGATGCGGCCAGTTTCACACTCATCCGACTGGTGGCTGGGGCATTGATGCTGATGTTGCTTTTGCAGCTGCGTAACCGTCGTAGTGCACCTCTCACACCGCAAAAAACCCCTCAGGCGACAAGCGCAACCTCTCTAGCCACACAACCGGGAAGCTGGTTGGCTGCCTTCTATCTGTTCGGTTACGCCATCACCTTTTCATATGCTTACAACAGCCTCGATACCGCCACGGGGGCACTGATCCTGTTTGGAGCAGTACAGCTCACAATGATTGGCGTTACCCTGCTCAGGGGCACCACATTAAGCAGCAGCGAATGGCTAGGGCTGGGGTTGGCATTCAGCGGTTTTATCTATCTGGTTCTGCCCAACCTGAGTACACCCTCACTTATCGGCTTTGTCTTGATGACACTGGCTGGCATGGCTTGGGGTGGCTATACCCTGAGAGGCCGCGGTTCAAAAGACCCCTTGGCAGAAACCGCATTCAATTTCGTTCGCACCCTACCCTTTGCTGCGCTGTTGCTTCTGATAAGCCTCTATCAGGGCCACATCAGTACCCGTGGCATGGTGTTGGCAATCGCCTCTGGGGCTATCGCCTCGGGTATCGGTTACAGCATCTGGTATCGGGTACTGGCTGATTTAAGCAACACCCAGGCTGCAGCAATTCAGTTGTTGGTACCTGTGATCGCCGCAATTGGCGGTGTTATTATTGTCGCTGAACCTCTGTCATGGCGACTCGTCATTGCGGCATTGATGATTCTGGGCGGTATCGCCTTGACGGTATTGGGCCGCTACAGCCTGACGCGGCCTAACAGCAGCGGCGCTTAGCTCTACTGTAGCGGATGAAGCGACAATAAACGCAGACAATGGCCGAACAGATTGTGTCTGTTTTAGATGCGTTGGATCGACCTAGCGGTCGTTTAAACCCTTACCTGCCATGATTCTGGCGACGGACTTTTCGATGCGCGCGACCCGTGTTTTTGACTGCTTTGGTTCGGTAAAGAACATATTATAGTGGCGCTGCCGACCCGGTGTGAGGGCATCAAAGGCAACTTTAAGGTCGGGATCCTCATCGATCTTGTCGATAAATTCTTCGGGGAAGACCAGTTCCTTATTTTGGGAGTAATCGACCTTGAGGCCCGACTTTTCAACGGCGATGGCCTCTCTAAAATAGTCATACAGTATCGGTTCTAGGGCTTCGATTTCCTGAAGATTCTTAAAGGGAATGCGACGGGCGCCTTGGGTATTCTTGCCCTGACTTTCTAAAATCCCCTCTGGGTCTTTGAACAGCGCACCCTTAAAAAACAGCACCGCCACAGTCTCTTTAAAGCCCTGGAGGATCAGCACATTGCTGCCCTCAAAGGCATAACAGGGCTTGCCCCATTTGAAGTCTTCGGTCAGTTGGCTACCCAGTGCAATGGTGCGGAGCAATTCAAATTCAGCGCGCCATTTATTGCCTCTTTCAATAAAAGCATCCACCTTGGTGTTTTCGTTTTTCATCTAGGAGTCTCTGTCATCACTGGGGGCACATGCTTGTTTCATTGCACCGCGTCTTATTCCAATGCGGTTAATGTATCACCCCCTGCCTAGGCCATCAATTGATGGCAGCATGCTTTAGGGCGGATTTGCTGGCACGGCTAACAATGGCAGGTGCTTGCTGAATCAGGGTATCGTCCTGCGCTGCCTCGACCATAAAACGGGCAAAGTCGGTCCTGCGTGTGATGTTGCTTTCCAATATCGGATCACCCACGTGTGCACTCCAGACTGGCAATCCTTGGCTTGCACCCTCTTCTAGGTCGCTGCCACGAACCAATGTCCACAACCGGTCGCTGTTAAAAATCTTACCGGCTGCGCGGTGCTGATCCTTGATGTCTGCCAAGCGCAGAAACCGCACAATGGGGCTTAAAACCGCTTCAATGATTTTGATTTTACAGCCATAGACATCCTTACCATCCTTACTGATATGCCATCCAGAGGAAAACACCAACCGTGCCTGTTCGGGTGCATGGTCCAAGATGGCCTGCACGGTACCAGAGGCATAGTCATTGACGCCCCAGGGAGCGAGTACGGTGAATACGGCGTCACAGTCACTGACCGCTGCCTTAATCGTGGCAGAATCATCGGTATAGCCGGGTATCACGGTGATGCGGTCTTGAAAATGGGCGAGCTTGTCCACACTCTGTGGACGGCATACGCCAACAACTTCATAGCCGCGCTCTAAGGCGTGCGTCACCATGTACTGACCCAGTTTTCCTGAAGCACCTACGATACATACTTTTTTGATATTCATATCTTTCCCCAATGTGTGATCAATGATTGCGATGGGGGTCAGCTTACCTATATAATTTATGTATAGTAATTGCCTATAAGTGCATTGGAGGTATACAAAAACGTATGTCATGGGACAAGCTCAATTTTGACTGGAACCTGGTCCGCGCCTTTTTGGTCACCGCGCAGGAGGGTTCCTTTTCAGCTGCCGCACGAAAGCTGGACACCACCCAACCTACGCTCAGCCGCCAAGTGGCTGCGTTAGAAACCGCATTGGGTCTGACACTTTTTGAACGGGTTGCTCAGGGTATTCAGCTGACCGAAACGGGGCTGGAACTGATGAAATATGCCCAGGCTATGGATGAGAGTGCTGGTCAATTTTCGCTCAGTGCATCGGGGCAATCGCAAAAAATTGAGGGCAACGTCTGCATCAGTGCCAGTGAAATTGATGCCGTTTATCGCTTACCGCCTATCATTCAATACCTGAGACAACAGGAGCCCGGCATCGAACTGGAAATTGTCGTTTCCAATGCTGTGAGTGACCTCAAACGCCGCGATGCTGACATTGCCATCCGCAGTTTTAGACCGACCCAACCCGATTTGATCGCCCGGAAATTAACCGACGAACGGATTTGGCTCTATGGCACGCCCGGCTATGTCACCCAGTTTTCGGATCCCGACACACTGGCGGGACTTCAAATTGTGGGGTTTGACCGATCAACCGTGGTGATTGATGCGATGGCACGTCTGGGCCTCAGGGTTACCCAAGCAAACTTTGCCATTATCACAAAGTTCCAACAGCTACAGTGGGAGTTAGCCAAGCAGGGTACTGCTCTGGCGATATTCCCAGAACAAATTGGTGACGCAGAGCCAGGGTTTGTGCGCGCTTTCGAATCCTATGGCCCGATCATGCAGATACCGCTGTGGCTGGTGTGTCACCGCGAACTCCATACCTCACTCAGGGTCAGACGGGTATTTGATGTTCTGGTCGAGATGATTGCGGACTAAAGGATGGGAATGGCAGGCAAAAAAAAAGAGACATCCCCT
>CAWUUZ010000110.1:0-6061 GCA_963925745.1 uncultured Pseudomonadales bacterium | reverse complement strand
CCATCACTGCACGCGGCCAACCGTTTGACCGGTCACAGTGATATTGCCCAGCATATCGAAGAAAAATTGAACGCTGCCAAGCAACCCATGGTGTATATCGGCGAGAAAACCAAGTTAAACCGCCCGCTTCTAGACCTTATTTTTACCTTTTGCGTGCAACATCAGATTCCCTATGCCACCAGTTGGTTTGCCAAGGGTATCCTTGATGAAAGCCACGAGCTGAGCCTTGGCGCCTATAATGGCGTGTTTAGCAACATCCCTGTGCGCCGGTTTATTGAAACCGAAGTCGACTATGTGTTGGAAATTGGCACCAGCATCGTGCCTCAGGACACCAATTTGGCCTTTGATACCGGCACCCATGCGATCGAAAAACAGGGCAACAAGACGGTCTTAAAAGGCACAGAGCTCTATGATGTCGACCTTATTCGCGTTGTACAGGAACTCACAGAGCGCTCTGTAAAGTGCTTTGCCAAACCGGTTATTGTCGACGAATCGGCAACCGACAACGCCTCAGACGCCATGCTCGGATTTCACAACCTGACCGCAACCCTGAGTCAGACCCAGACCCGCATTGACCGCGCACTGGTTTATATCCCCGAAATCGGCAATTCTTATTTTGCGAGCTATGACCTGGTGACAAAGGCCTCCCAAATGGGACGCAGTTGGCTGTCGAACCCCTGGTACGCGGCTATGGGCACCAGTCTCTGTTATGCCCGCGCCGTGAGTCTCAATAACCAAAAGCAGGGCTATTCTGACATCCCTATCGTGATTACCGGTGACGGTGGCTTCCATTTTCAAAGCAATGAGTTGGTCCATTTCCTGAGAGAACGGTTGTCTGTGGTGGTTATTTACATGCGCAACGACATCTTCCATCTGGGCAAGAGCAGCGATGCAGAGATATACAACTGCGCGACACCGGCATTTGATCTGGAATGCCTAACACAGGCCTACTGTGGCGATTACCATAAATGTGAAACGCAGAATCAACTGTCAGAAACCCTCTATAACCTGTCCAAACAGGCCGATTTTGGCTTGGTTGTCATTGAAGTGCCGGCCAGCACTGCCCCCGAACACCAGAGCAACGCCACCCGGTTGTTAAATCTGTATATTCGCGCCAAGAATGCAGATCCCGAATCCTTGGCAGCCTGGAAAGCGATCAAATCCTTGGCCTAGATTTTTGACACGGAAACATACTGGGGATGGCGCCCTGCCTCCCCCTTTGTTTTTAGGCTAAGCATTATCGATGGCTCGTAGCACACGGCAGGGATTGCCAGCTGCGACCACATCCGCTGGAATATCCTTAGTCACCACACTCCCAGCACCAATCACGCTCCGCGCCCCAATGGTGACACCTGGACAGACAATAACACCACCGCCGATCCACACATCGTCTTCGATAGTAATGGGTGACGCAAATTCAACGCCATTACGACGCGGGGCTGCCTCTATCGGGTGCTGCGCGGTCAGTAGCTGAACGCCGGGTGCTAACATCACATGGTTACCCAGACTGACCTTGGCGACATCCAAAATGACGCAGTTGTAATTGAGATAGACCGAATCGCCAAAGTGGATGTTGCTGCCATAATCACATTGAAAGGGTGGTTCAATCCAAGCACCCTGCCCCACAGTCCCTAGCAACTCCTGTAACAGGCCACGACGCAGTTTCTTTTCATTGGCCAGTGATGTATTGAATTTGCGACATAAATCGCGTGCGCGCATCCTCAGTGCCATGAGCGTGGCATCACGCGGATCATAGGGGACACCTGCCAGCATTTTTTCTTGTTCGGTGGTCATCACATACTCCGACTTAGCAATGGTTTAACGCCTAGGCGATTCGCATCCAGATAAGGTAAGCCAACATAGCAGTTTCTGACTTCTGTAAGCGACAATTTTGCCCAAAAAGGTCATGTGCTCGAACCAGAATAGGGTCTAAACAAATGCTACGGGCCATTGCCGTTTGTCATATCCGACATTTTGTGCAATGTTTGATGAAAATAGCCTGATAAGGTATTCATGCACAGGGTATCCTATGCCAAGGACATCAAACCAGTGCCACAGCGAGCAGAGATTCAGCCCATGCGAAACCAGGTATAGACAACGTCGATGATGAAAGCCCCTATTCCATTGATCGATAATTTTGATCACCTCAAAAATCCCTTTCGTCACAGTGTCACGCTGTCAGACGCCGTTAGCGCCCGTGTTGAGATTGATCTGGTGGTCGCGCAAAAAGAGCTCATGTTGGCCCTGCAGTTCATCTATTCTTATCGTGGTAGCCCTGATACCTCTGCCACCTATCGGCGCGAAGTGGAGCGTTTGCTGCAGTGGAGTTGGTTGGTCGAAGGCAAATCTCTGGCAGAAATTCGAAGACAGCATTTTGAACGCTATGTCGCGTTTTGCCAGGCACCCCCCAATAGCTGGATCGGTGTTAAAAATGTCTCGCGCTTTGTCGATACCGTGGGTGTTGAAGGCCGCATTCCCAACAAGGAATGGCGCCCCTTTGTCGCCAAAATAGACAAGCGCCAGTACAAAAATGGACGGCGCGCCAACAAACAGGATTTTGGCCTGTCAGCCAGTGCCTTACAGGGCCTTTTTGCCGTTTGCTCAAGCTTCTTTAACTTTTTGGGCCAAGAAGAATACTTGGATCAAAACCCCGTCGCTCAAATTCGTCAAAAATCCAAATACCTGCGAAAACAGGCGGCTGTGGCGCCCGTTAGACGCCTATCCCATGAACAATGGGCTGCCGTCTTGGCTGAAATCCACAAAAGCGCTGATGGCGAAGAAGACCCAGCTCGGTTCGAGCGCATGCTCTTTATCATGACAGCGCTCTTTGCACTCTACTTACGCATCAGTGAATTAACCGAATCTGAGCGTTGGCAGCCTAAGATGTCGGATTTTTGGAAGGATGCCTCGGGGCATTGGTGGTTTACCACGGTCGGTAAGGGCAACAAACAGCGTGATGTATCGGTCAGCGACCAGATGTTGTCTGCCCTGATTCGGTATCGGTTGTTCTTGGGCCTGACCCGTTTTCCCATTCCTGGGGACCAACACCCCCTACTGCCCAAATCACGCGGCAAAGGTGGCATCGCCAGTACCCGTCAGGTACGCAACATCGTGCAAGAGGCCTTTGACTGCGCCATTCAAAACCTCAATACCAGCAACCAAAACGATGAAGCTGAATCGCTCAAACTGGCGACCGTACACTGGTTACGTCACACCGGTATCTCTGAAGATGTCAAAACGCGCCCGAGAGAACACGTACGTGATGACGCAGGCCATGGTTCAAGTGCGATCACAGACCGCTATATTGATGTGGAACGTAAGGCGCGTAATGAATCTGCGAAGAACAAACCCATTTTATCGGATGAATCCTAAAGCATTATTTCGATCTTTATCGCCCACCCGCAACATCTAGAATGCTACCGGTCACAAAGGACGACGCATCACTGCTTAACCAGTAGATTGCCTCGGCAACCTCCTGCACGGTGCCACCCCGTTTCATGGGGATGGTAGCCTTGATCCGGTTGACACGATCAGGCTCTCCCCCATCGGCATGAATATCGGTATCAATAAACCCCGGTCTGACACCGTTAACCCTGATGCCATCCTCTGCCAATTCCAAGGCCAAGCCATGGGTCAGGGTGTCGATTGCGCCCTTGGAGGCGGCATAGTCCACATATTCCCCTGCACCGCCTAACCGCGCGGCTGCTGAGGACACATTGACAATAACGCCGCCCTTGCCACCTTGGCGTACAGACAGTCGTTTAATGGCTTCGCGGGCGCACAGAAAGCTGCTGGTAACATTGGCAGTAAACATTTTTTGAATTCTTGCGGCATCCATGTCTTGAACGCGCATTTGAGGTAAAAGAATACCGGCATTGTTGACCAGCACATCAAGACGGCCCAATTCCTGGTCAAGTTGGTCAAACAACCTGACCACATCGGATTCGATTGAAACATCAGCTTGCACCGCGATGGCCTTTACCCCAAGGGCCCGCACCTGTTTGAGTACGGACTCAGCAGCATCCTGCCTGTTGCGGTAGTTGATACAGATGTCGTAGCCCTTCGCAGCGAATAGCCTTGCTGTCGCTGCACCGATGCCACGACTGGATCCTGTAATCAGTGCCAGCATGGACACCTCATTGCGATGACCACATCCAAAACCCCAATCACGGTGTCGGGGTGCCATGTTCACGGGTCAGGGTTCTGAGTGTCACCAGTTCCTCTGCCGCCGTCGGGTGAATACCCAGGGTTCGGTCAAAATCGGCCTTGGTTGCACCGGCCTTTACCGCCACTGCAAAGCCTTGCAACATCTCCGCAGCATCGGCGCCAACAATATGGATACCCAGAATACGGTCCGTTTCACCGGATACCAGCACCTTCATGAGCGAGCGATGGGGACTACCCGATAGGGTGTTTTTCATCGGCTTAAATTGACTGGTAAACACCTTAACATGACCGCCCTGTGCAACTGCGTCTTCTTCTGACAGACCCAGGGTACCTACGGGTGGCTGACAAAAAACGGCAGTGGGGATATCTCGGTAGTCCAAACCCTTCTCGGGCTGTTCTCCAAAGAGCGACTGGGCAAGCCAGGTGCCCTCCGCTAGGGCGACTGGCGTTAGGGGCACGCGGTCTATCACATCACCTAGGGCAAATATGGTGGGCACTGAGGTTTTAAAATGGTCGTCAACCACAATCGCACCGGTAGATGTGGTTGCGACGCCTACATCGTCCAATCCCAAGCCTGCGGTTCTCGGATGACGGCCTGTTGCCATCATAATGCAGTCAAAGTGAGACACTTCGGTATGGTCACCGACCTGTAAAGTTGCCTCGAGGGTACCGTCAGAAAGCTTCATAACCGATAGCAGATCAGTCTCAACCTGAACCTTGATACCCGCCAGCTGAAGCTGCTCAGCAGTAAAATCCCGTACCTCTTGGTCAAAACCTCTGAGGATCTGCTGGCCACGGTATATCAACTGGGTATCCACACCGAGTCCGTTAAAAATACCTGCAAATTCCACAGAGATATAACCGCCACCAACGACCAACACACGTTTGGGAAATTCTGCCAAATAGAAGGCATCGTCAGAGGTAATGACATGTTCTTTGCCAGGAAAGTCAGGCACAAAGGGGGTGCCACCGGTAGCAATCAAGATGTGCTTGGCGCGGTATCGCTTTTTACCGACAACCACGATCTGAGGGCTCTCGATATGTGCGGTGCCGTTTACTACAGTCACGCCTGCGCCTTCAAGCATGCGTTGATAGATGCCATTAAGCCGATGAATTTCGTGGGTTTTGTTATCTCTTAGAGTGGCCCAGTCGAAGCCGATATCGGCAACATTGAGACCATAGCCAGCCATCTCTTTCAGTGACGCCCGCATATCGGCGGCATAGACAAACAGTTTTTTGGGTACACAGCCAACATTAACGCAGGTGCCACCCATGTGGGTATCTTCAGCAACCGCGACCCGCGCGCCCAAACTTGCTGCGATACGACTCGCGCGAACACCACCAGATCCAGCACCAATCACAAACAGGTCAAAATCGAACATCACAAACCTTTCATTTACATGTTGAGTGTATGCCGAATACCTGCGCTCGCGTGCCGGTACTGGGCTATGTCACGACCGTTTGTGCCGCTTTGTGTTGCTGCATTCCTGGGCCGGCTTTTAAATAGATATATTCTTGAAAATCGTCAATATCAAGGGTTGCCACATGGGCAAACCCCAACCGACCATAGAGTCTTTCGTATTTAGGATTTCCAGAGTCTAAATATACACCCATACAGTGGTCCTTGTGCGAACAGTCATCAAATACTGCGTCTAATAACTGTTCACCCAAACCCATTTTCCGGAACTTCGGGTGAATGGCCAACTGGGTGACGATTTGAAACGCATCGGTCGCCACAGAATTGCGTATCTTATCCTGATAAGACATAAACCGTATGGTGCTGTCAAAACCGGCGGTCAAGAACATCTTGATGCGCCATTTGAGGCTGCGTGACAGCGTGGCACGGTTCTTATTTCGTACGACCAATGCCACACCACAGAGGGTGTCATTCTGG
>CAWUUZ010000109.1:0-10734 GCA_963925745.1 uncultured Pseudomonadales bacterium | reverse complement strand
GACCAACAATGGCCCGGTGACGTTTTTATTGCAAAGCAGCTAACGGATGCTGGGTTTTTAAGAACACATTAATAACGATAGGGCATCTGAGGTGGGTTTTTCCTCAGCTGGCTTCAAACCATTTGGATGCATACATGAAGGTTTTTTTTGCTTTGGGGTGGTACTTCAAACTCCAATGGCGCAAATACGCGACAGCCATTTCCCTGTTTATACTGGTGGACATGCTGGAAATGTCCTTGCCCTTTATCACGGGTCGCATTATCGACAGCGTGGTTGCGCGTACCCTAACATCACAGAGTCTGATGCTGTATGGGCTGACCATCGTGGGCATCGCTATCGCAGTCTATGTCTTTCGTTTTATGTGGCGGGTCACGCTCTTTAGTGCGTCCTTCAACCTTGCCGAATTGATGCGTCAACGCCTCTATCAACACCTCACCAAAATGGCCCCTGGATTTTTTCAAAAATACCGCACCGGCGATCTGATGGCGCGTGCCACCAATGACATTTCTGCCATTGAAATGACCGCTGGGGAAGGGGTGTTGTCAGCAATCGATGGCCTGATGACCAGTGTGTTTGTATTGACCATCATGACTTTCATTATTGATTGGAAACTCACCCTGATTGCCCTGTTGCCATTCCCCATTATGGCGTGGTTTTTCAAATCCATTGGCACCCGATTGCACAACAGTTTTCGGGATGCACAGGAGCGTTTTTCTGAACTCAACGATCGGGTACAGGAAAGCATTGCCGGTATTCGTATGATCAAGTCCTTTGGTCGTGAGATTGAAGAAGATGCACAGTTTTTGGATGTCGCAGACCGCGCTGCCCTGGCCAATATTGAGGTCGCAAAAACCGACTCCCTCTACGACCCTGCGATCTTTCTCACCGTGGGCACCTCCTATTTCTTGTGTGTCAGCACCGGTGGTTGGATGGTCTATAAAGGCGATTTAACCCTGGGTATGTTGACCAGCTTTACCATGTATCTGGGTTATTTGATTTGGCCCATGTTTGCCTATGGCTGGTTGATGAACATTGCTGAACGGGGTGGTGCGGCCTGGACGCGTATCTCACAGCTTTTGGATGTGTCGTCACCCGTTGCAGACACAGGCACCATTGCCGCCGTATCGGAACCCAGTATTGCTTTTCATATTACCGAATATGCCTATCCCGACGTGACAGCGCCCGCCCTGCAAAACATCCATTTTGAGGTGGCTGCCGGACAAACCCTTGGCATCGTGGGACATACGGGGTCTGGCAAGTCCACCCTGTTACACCTGTTGTTGCGGCACTATGACGGCGCCCAGGTCGACATCAGGATTTCAGGCAATCCCCTACAGCAGTATCAGTTGTCAGCCTTGCGACAGTCGATGGCGATTGTGCCCCAGGATGCCTTTCTCTTTACCGCAACCATTGCAGAAAACATAGCGATGGGGTTGCCCACAGCTGACAGGGACGACATCAGAAGGGCTGCTGCGATTGCTGATATTGACCAAGACATCATGGCCTTTCCAGACGGCTACGAAACCCTGGTGGGTGAACGTGGTGTCACCCTTTCTGGCGGTCAGAAACAGCGGATAGCCATTGCACGTGCCTTGCTGTTAGACGCACCGATTTTGATTCTTGATGATGCGCTGTCGGCCGTTGATGTGGGCACAGAGCAACGCATTTTGATGCACCTGCGCGATGCTCGGCGGGGCAAAACGACCTTGATTGTCAGTCACCGACTGACAGCCGTAGAACACGCAGACCGGATTCTGGTATTGCATCAGGGCAAGCAGACTGAAATCGGAACCCACACCGCATTGATCACGGGGCAGGGCTGGTACCAACGTCTCTATGAATACCAAACATTGGAGCGTGCCGTTGAATCAGGACAATGAGTTACCCAAGAAACTGAATTTCCAGACGCTCAAGCGTTTGATTTCCTATGTGCGTGCCTATCCAAAATTGCTAACTCAGGCAATCTTGTTGCTGTTGGTGTCTACGGTCGCCGAGGTAACAGCACCCATCTTGGTAAAGACGTTTTTAGACGATTATGTTATGCCGGGTCATTTCCCCGCGCTGGATCTTTTCCTGCTGGGTGGACTCTATATCGTATTGCACCTGCTCTCGTCCTTGACGGGTTATCTCAAGTCGATGCGCTTTAATCGGGTGGCATTTTCCATTGTGCGCACCATTCGTACGCAGGTTTTTGCGACGGTGGTGCGAAAACCCCTGACCTATTTTGATCACAGACCCACGGGCAGTCTGGTTTCTCGAATCACCAACGACACGGAAGCCATCAAGGAATTGTTTGTTCAGGTTTTGCCGACCTTTACCCAAAATATCGCCTTGATTTTGGGTATTTTTGTGGCGATGGCCTATTTGGATTGGCACCTGATGCTGGTGTGCTTGTTCTTTATACCGACCGTTACTGCCGTCATGGTGGTCTACCAGCGTTTGAGCACACCGCGTTTCCATCGCGCCAGATCCGTATTGAGCCGTATCAATGCCACGCTCAATGAATCCATTCAGGGTATGAAAATCATCCAGTTGATGAACCAGCAGGGTCGGTTTAACCGAGACTTTACCAAAACAAGCATGGACCATTTTGGCGCACGCATGGCCAATGTCCGTATGGATGGCATGCTGCTAAGACCCATGGTCGATTTGCTCAAAATTCTGACCCTAGGGAGTCTGTTGATGTACTTCGGTTGGTCGTCCTTGAACGGTGTGGTTGAAATTGGTGTGATGTACGCCTTTATCAACTATCTGACACGGGTGACCGAGCCCGTGATTGAAATGACCCAGCGTCTGAGCCTATTGCAACAGGCCATCGTTGCAGGAGACCGTGTGTTTACCGTATTGGACGATGGGGTCGAGACCATCCAGGTAGCCCGCAGTGTCATGGGTCGGGGTGAGATTCATTTTAACCACATGAGTTTTACCTACGATGGCAAAAAAGACGTGTTGGTGGATATTGACCACCGCATAGCGCCGGGACAATTCCATGCGGTCGTTGGCCATACGGGTAGTGGAAAAACCACACTCATGAGTTTGCTGTTGCGCTTTTATGCACCGCAGAAAGGCGACATTTTAATTGATGGCACCCCGATTCAATTTGTTGAGGCTGAGAGTTTGCGTCAAGGCATTGGCGTCGTTCAACAGGATCCCTTTGTGTTTGCAGGTACCATCCGTGACAACATCTGTTTGGGTGGTCGGTATGACCAAGCGGCTGTGGAACATGCAGCAAAACAAGCAAACCTGCATGATTTTATAGCGGGTCTGCCGGCAGGCTATGACACCTATATGAGTGAACGGGGCGCTAATCTGTCTACCGGGCAGCGACAGCTATTAACACTGGCGCGTACCCTGGTGCACCAACCCAAGGTGCTGATTTTGGATGAGGCCACGGCCAATATCGACAGTGAAACCGAGGCCGTGATTCAGGACGCCTTGGCCAAGCTGCGTGGCAAGGTGACCATTTTTGCCATTGCCCACAGACTGAGTACCATCAAAGAAGCCGACCAAATAATGGTCTTGCACCAGGGCCGCATTGTGCAGAAGGGTTCTCACCACGAATTGATGGAAGCGGACGGACTCTACCGTCACATGTACGAACTGCAGCAGCGGTCTCGAAGCCTGGAAGCGGGTATCCTGACCTAAGGGTTATGCCCCCGTTGGCAGCGGTTCCATGTCGGGCATCTTGAGCGTCTGTATACCCTGTATCCGATTGATATCCCACTCGCTTGCAGCCCAGGTGAGCCATTCCTTTGGGTCCATATCGGGCATGGGTGGGAGCTTTAACAACCGAAAGGCTTCAACAAAACAGGCTTCAACCTCATAGGCAAAAACAGGCTTCGCCCAGTTTTGCTTGCTGAGCTTCTGCCCATCATCACCCAGAACCACTGGCAGGTGCGCATACTGGGGTGATTGTCGTCCAAGCAGTTGCTGTAGCCATATTTGACGGTAGGTTGATGCCAACAGGTCAGTGCCACGAACCACGTGGCTGATGTTGTCTTGGGTGTCGTCTAGCGCCGTTGCAAACTGGTAAGCCCAGTAGCCATCTTTGCGTTTTACAATCCAATCGCCTTGCTGCTCAGATGGGCAGTGACAGTCGCCCTGGATACCATCCTTGAAGTGAATATCAGTGGCAGGCATGCGAATGCGCAAGGCCGAATTCGGCAGCGGTGCACTGTTGGCGCGACAGGTTCCTGGGTACTGCACCCGGTTGTGTAGGGTTGCCCTTGTGCATTGGCAATAAAAGAGCCTGTTGCTCTTGGTCAGCTGTCTCAACACATCCTGGTAGGATGGTTCTCTCTGGCTTTGATAGATAACAGGGCCATCCCAATGCAAACCCAAGGCCGTTAGGACCCGCATAATGTCGTCAGCGGCACCTTTCTGGGTGCGCGGTGGGTCAATGTCATCGATTCGCAAGCGCCACACACCCTGATGGGATTTGGCATCGAGAAAGCTCGCCAAGGCCGTCAGCATAGAGCCAAAGTGTAATGGTCCAGACGGAGAAGGAGCAAAGCGCCCCACATAGGGTAGGTTTGTTTTGGCATTATTCATGATCGGGTTAGAATAAGCAGGTCAACGTCAGAGTCAAGAGAAACCCATGCTAGGCAAAACCCCAGAGCGTCTTGAAAATATAGCCCCCTTTTATGTGATGTCGCTTTTAGCGACTGCGAAGGAAATGGAAGCAGCCGGTCAGGATGTGATTCATTTGGAGGTGGGAGAGCCAGACTTTAGAACCCCAGATGCGATTGTGGCAGCGGGCATTGAAGCCATGCAGCAGGGTCGCATGGGATACACCCCAACCAACGGCATTTTGGAATTGCGAGAAGCCATTGCTGCATTTTACCAAACGACCCTGGGCGTATCGGTAGACCCAGCGCGCATCTTTATCACGCCAGGGGCATCCGGTGCGCTGCAGCTGGCGATGTTGGCCTGCCTTGACACCGATGAGGCGCTGTTGCTGACAGAGCCCGGCTATCCCTGTAATCGGCACATTGCACAGGCGATGGGTATTGATACCCAGCTCTGTGAGCTCGATGAAGAAACGGCTTACCTACCGAGTGTCTCACAGCTTGAAACGGCCGCTACGGAGCAGACAGGTGCTTTGCTGCTCGCATCGCCGGGCAACCCAACCGGTTCTGTGATTCCTGACCAGTTGGCGCAAGACATGAGTGCGCTGTGCAACAGGCGCCAGTGGCACTTTATTATGGATGAAATCTATTCGGGTTTGGTCTATGACGGTGCTGCTGCCAAAACCATTCTGTCAATTCACCCCAATGCTTGGGTGGTACAGAGTTTTTCAAAGTATTTTCAAATGACAGGCTGGCGCCTTGGCTGGTTGATTGTTCCCCCTGGCTATGAATCCGCTGTCAGTAAATTGGCACAAAATCTCTACCTGTCAGCACCGACGATCGCCCAGTACGCGGCTGTTCGCGCATTTCAACCGGATGTGTTGGCGCTATTAGAAACGCGCAAATCAGTACTGGAAACACGTCGTGATTTTTTGGTGTCAGGATTAGATGCCATAGGATTTCGTGTCGTCGCAGCACCAGATGGGGCGTTTTACGTGTATGCTGACGTCTCAAAATATACCAACGACAGCTTGGCCTTTTGCCAAGAATTGTTAGAGAGCACCGCCGTGGCAGTTGCGCCAGGGTTAGATTTTGGCGGTGCGAATGCAGCAACAACCGTACGTTTTGCCTATACTCAGGGGCAGGATCGTATTAAAGAAGCGCTTTATAGGATGGAAAAATTTGTTCAAGCTCGCCCAATTTAAAACCGCCAACGGGATGCAGAACCTACTAACAGCCATGTTGTCTTTGACACTGCTGCTGTTGGTAAGTTGTGGAAAGGTTGATAACTCCTTGCCACCGATCGTCAACAAAAAGGTGATCAAGGCGCCACTGCCTGACTTCACAGTATTTGTGGATGTTAAGGAGAAAAAATCAAACTTCTTTGAATACCTGTTACCCCTTGTGCGGGAAGAAAACGGTCACATTCGGGAGTTGCGTGCCGCGATTTTTGAAATTGACAGTGCCTACCAAGTAGCAGGTACCCTAACCACAGCGCAGCTGCATTGGATCGAAAAGGCCGCTGATCGTTACGACATTACCGAATGTGACACCTATACAGACCTCTGTCGAGAAGCGTTGCTGCGTCGCATTGATGTCATACCGGCATCGCTTATCATGGCACAGGCTGCAAATGAATCGGCCTGGGGAACGTCCCGCTTTGCCACAGAGGGTAACAATTTGTTTGGGCAATGGTGCTTTGTTGAGGGCTGTGGCCTGGTGCCTTCACAACAAACCAGCGGACAGCATTACGAGGTGCGCTCCTTTGATACGGTGCACCAGTCAGTTCGTAGCTATATGATGAATATCAACACCCATCCATCTTACAAGGAACTGCGCTATATTCGGCAGGGACAACGATTGGATAACAATCAGCTCACTGGCATTGATTTGGCGCCTGGGTTGATACATTACTCCGAACGGGGTGAGGCCTATATTGAAGAAATTTCCAAGATGATTCGCTTCAATCGGATTCAGAAGTATGACGCCCCACCTGTCGCAGAAGAGTCGCTCTAGCCGCTCTTATTGTCGGGCTGGTCTGGTTAAAGAATAGGTGGCGGTTGGCAGCCCATCTGCGTCGGGTGCCGTGTTGATATACTGCATTCCCACTTCGGTTAGCAGACATATAGAGCAACTGTTGTCAGGATCAACAGTGGCATAGATGTCAGCAACCTCACTGTGATCAAACCCGTGTTGCAACAGGGGTTTGAGTATTTCCCTGCCGTAACCCCGTCTCCAATGTGCTTCATCTATCGCATAGATGATTTCGGCATTTTCGCCATCAGGGTGAATTAAACCCCCACAGCCTATCAGGGTGTTGGTCTCTCGCAGTACCACTGCGAAAACGCCATAACCATAGGTGTGATAATTCTGCTGACTCTTGGCGATCCAGAGGTCGCATTGTTCGCGTGACAATGTCATGCCATCTCCCATCCAACAGGCGACATTGGGATTGCCAAACAGCAATGCCATGGCATCTAAGTCACCCTGCTGTAGCTGACGTATGATCAGACGCGCTGTATCTATGACCACCCCATCTGGACCAACTGCCATCATGGTTTATCGCGTTCCGCGGGTAGGCGAATGACATAACTCGCGTCAGCGTCAGACTTGATACGTGCCACGCCTTCATTGGCAGCACGAAGCAAATCAGAACTGTCAGACTGGGGCGCTGAAATGACAATACACGCGGCTGCTTGAAGTTGAAAACGCTGTTGGTCAAAAACAATGGGCTGAGCGATCGCCTGAATCAGGCTGTCAGCGAGGTCTGTGGCTTCTTGCTCAGAATGGTGTGTCAATGCAATGCCAAATTCATCACCGCCAATTCTGGCCAATACGTCATCGGTTTTAAGGTGGGCTTGCAGCCGTCGTGCTGTTTGTTTGAGGCATTCGTCTCCAGCACTGTAGCCCGCATTTTCATTTATTCTTCGAAAGTTTTGGAGGTCTATCTCAATAAAAATAAGGGGCTGCTTGTGGGCTTGACCCAATAAGGACTTCAGTTTGCCACTAAATAACGACTTGTTGGGAAGCCCGGTGAGCTTGTCCTGGTAAGAGGGACCATAGCCTTGGAACTGGGTCTGTGTTTCCTGTACCGACAACTCAGGTTTTACCGTGCGAAAGCGGCTAATGTCTTGAATGGCGCCGACAATATATTGGCTGGTGCCTTCCTTTTTGACGCGCCCTGTCAGTCGCAAATAACGTGGTTGTTTAAAGCCAACATACTCGACCTCAATGTCAAAGGGGGTCTTGAGTAAAAAAGCGACTTCAACCGATGCTTGAATTTCATAGCTGGAATCTTCCGCAAACCGCTTAAGCATGTCTGTCAGCCTGTGGTTTTCGTGGGGAGCCAGACCTAAGAGTTTGCAGGCTTCTGGGGTGAACTTAACGTCACGCGCCTTAGACACATATTCCCATCCGCCCACACCAGCCAGCCGGCCTGTGAGTTCAAGTAAATGCTGCTGGTGCTGTAATGTTCTGAGCTGCAGTTGGTTTTTACTAATGTCTCGCAAAATAAACCAGGTGCCGATAAGGGTGTCATCATCCTTAACAGCAGTAGCCCTCATGCTGACTGAGACCGTGTGCCCGTCCTTGTGAAAATACTCACGTTCAAAGACATCGGTGGCATTTTTGATGTGTAACTGCTCTGCCATCTGTTGATCAACTGCTTCCCAACCGGGCACATTGAGTTGAGACAACTGGAGGGCATCTAGGTCAGCCTGATCGTATCCTATGATGTCGCTAAAGGCATGGTTTGCAATCTGACACCGGGCTTGGGTATCAAAAAATGCCATGGCATCAAAGCTGTTATCAAAGAGTGTTCTAAAGGCTTTTTCTGATGCAACCAGTTGGGATGACGCAGGTTCTTTGTTGGATAGGTCAAAAATGAGTAACCAATAAGACAGGGTTCTTCCATCGGCGTCGGTCACTGGGATCAGTTGCGCTTCGGTGGCGGTCGGTTGCCGCTTGGCATCGTAGAATTGCCAAAGACACGGTTGGTCAAGTCCAGCGGTAAGGAGCAATTGCCAGGGCGTCACGCTCAGGTCGTCAAACAAGCGCTGTTCTAATGGGGTTTCTCCAAAATTTCCCAGACGCTTAAAGGCGCCATTCGCCTGTAGTATGGTTCCATTGGCATCAACCCACAGCATGGGGTCTCGGGTTAAAAGGAACAGCGCACTCTGTGTCTCCAATCCGATGCCCTCATTGATGTCAATTTGCTGAATCGAAGAAGCGTGTTGCACCTGGGTGCTCTGGTGCTGGACGACCTTCTGTTTTGGTCTGGTGAAATGGTATGTCTTGAAAAACAGGTATCAGTAGTTGTAGGTGCCGGTAGTTTTCACTGATTGACTTGACCATTTCAAAAACAATGCTGTCGGGTGTACGGATATCAGCTACCAGATGCGCGTTAACTCCTAGGGTGGAGATGTCATTTAATGCTGTGCTGTATAACCCTTTAGGGATGACAGTCTCAACCATATAATTCTGATCGGACATAATCCGAGCAATTGACGCTTTGCTAAATCCAATGATACGGACATCGCACAGCTTGTTATCATCGGAGAACATCGATGATGGATGCCCGATAATGGTAACGAGTGCGTCTATTTTGTTGTCACACAGGGCAGCCATTTGGTCGGAGCTGTCAAAGTCCATAAAGGTCTTTGTATAGACATCTGCCCATTGCAAGGCTTTGGTGATGGACTTTGTAACCGTATAATGCCCAGTACCAGGTGGCCCAACATTGATGCGTTTACCCTTTAAGTCGGCGAATATCCTTATAGTCGTATTGGCTCTCACGACCACAGTGTAGGTTTCAGTATAGAGGTCAAGAACGACACGAAGTCCTTCATAGGGGGTTATGTCATTCAAATACTCAGAACCATTCCAGGCACTTTGGATGACATCAGACTGTACCAAGGCGAAATCAACGTCACCCTGTCGAAGCCTATTGAGGTTTTCGACGGATCCCCTTGACGGGCGCACTGCGCAGGTAATGCCTAGGTCGCGTACTGACCGGTTTAAAAACTTACACATTGCTGTCGCTGTTGGATAATAAACACCCAAGGGCCCGCCTGATGAGATCTGAATAGGCGTGATGCTCTGTGCCACAATATGATCGATACCCTGTGCAGGAGCCACCATCAGAAACCCCAAAACCAGTACGATTACGGTCTGTAATGTGGTTATGAGTCTTCGAGGTAAAAAATGGTACATCCAAGGGTGCTCCTTTAGAAAATGCTCTCTGCTTACATGAATAAGGTCTTTTTTTCAGCCCATTCTGTACTGACGAATGCTGCTGTTAGCTTGTGTCATTATAGGCTTTAAAATCCCTATTTACCTAAAGCCTGCTGGCTATGTAGCAGGAAATGCCAGCCTATAACCCTGTTGTTTTAGGATTTTGACACCAGGGTACGCTGCACCCTACAAACTTCATTAATTGGTAGTGTTTCATTGCACAGGACGTAAATCAACCATCTGTATGCCAGACACCTGGCCGAGCCAAAAAGAGGGGGCTGTGGTTTAGGGCCATACCTGCCGAGAAGGTGTTTGTTTTCTGAGAAAAGGGGTCAGAAGCCTATAGGAACGGGCAAAAAAAAAGCCAGTCCATAATAGACTGACCTTCATTGACGATTGGCTATAGCAATCTAGCCCTTCATATTTCGGAAGAAGTCGTCGTTTGTTTTGAATAGCTTCAGTTTGTCGATGAGGAATTCAATCGCCTGGACGTCTTCCATCTCGCTGAGAATCTTTCGCAAAATCCAGATGCGTTGCAATTCTTCTGGCGGCACCATCAAGTCTTCGCGTCTTGTGCCAGATCGACGGATGTTGATCGCAGGGAATACCCGGCGCTCAGCAATCTTTCGGTCTAGGTGCACTTCCATGTTACCGGTACCCTTAAACTCTTCGTAAATAACTTCGTCCATTTTGGACCCAGTGTCTACGAGACAGGTAGCGATAATGGTCAGCGAACCACCTTCTTCTATATTACGCGCGGCACCAAAAAAGCGCTTTGGACGCTCAAGTGCGTGGGCGTCAACGCCACCCGTGAGTACCTTGCCCGATGAAGGGACAATGGTGTTATAGGCACGGGCGAGTCGGGTAATAGAATCCAGCAAAATAATCACGTCTTTGCGGTGTTCAACCAAACGCTTGGCTTTCTCGATGACCA
>CAWUUZ010000108.1:0-3493 GCA_963925745.1 uncultured Pseudomonadales bacterium | reverse complement strand
CTGCCATGTGTATATTATTAGGTCTCCAGGGTGTCTCTGAAATCATCAAGAACGCTGGAAAAACTTCTCACTAATACTCGATATATAGAATAGGGATCCACAATGGAATATATGGCGCTAGTGTTATTCGTCGCTGTTTGTTTGGTTATTATGATCGGTTTTCCGGTCGCGTTTTCTCTTGCAGGTACCTCACTGATTGTTGCTGGAATTGGCTACCTAACGGGTACCTTTGATGTCGACATGTTAGGTGCTATTCCAAATCGGATTTACGGCATCATGACCAACGAAACACTGTTGGCTGTGCCGCTGTTTGTCTTTATGGGTGTCATGCTCGAAAAGGCAAAAATTGCTGAAGAATTGTTAGATACCATGGCGTCTCTGTTTGGTGGCATGCGCGGTGGCATGGGTATCTCGGTAGTGGTCGTCGGCATGCTCTTGGCTGCCAGCACCGGTATCGTGGGTGCGACAGTTGTCACCATGGGTCTGTTGTCGATGCCTGCCATGATCAACCGTGGTTATGACAAGGGGTTTGCAGCCGGTGTTATCTGCGCTTCAGGCACACTAGGGCAAATTATTCCCCCATCAATCGTTCTGGTTATCCTAGGCGACGTCATGAGTACTGCCTATCAGCAGGCGCAACTCCGACAGGGGATTTTCTCACCTGATACTGTGTCTGTGCCTGATTTGTTTTTGGGTGCCATCGGTCCTGGCATGTTGTTGGTAGGGCTTTACATACTTTATGTTATAGGGCTTGCAATATTTAAACCCAAAATGGTTCCTGCCATGGACAAGACTGATCGTGAAGCCATTGCTGCCCAGGGTATGTGGGCCAACATTCTTAAGGTTCTGGCACCACCCTTGTTGATGATTGTTGCGGTGTTGGGCTCAATTTTAGCAGGTATTGCGACACCTACCGAAGCTGCATCAGTAGGTGCAGTAGGCGCGATGGTACTTGCAGCCACCAAAAATCAACTCAATCTAGCCCGGATTAAAGAGGTGTCACTGTCAACATTGCAGGTGACCAGCATGGTGTTTGTTATCTTTATTGGCGCATCCATTTTCGCGACTGTTTTCCGTGGATTTGGTGGTGACGATTTGGTACACCGTTTGCTCACAGGAATTCCTGGCGGCACCTTTGGTGCGATATTTGCTGTAATGGCTGTGATGTTTCTACTGGGCTTTATCCTCGACTTTATCGAAATCACCCTTGTGGTCGTTCCTCTGGTCGGTCCGGTACTGCTGATGATGGGTGTTGACCCTGTATGGCTTGGTATTATGATAGCGTTGAATCTACAAACGTCGTTCTTAACACCACCCTTTGGCTTTGCGCTGTTTTACTTGCGCGGAGTCGCTCCAGAGTCCGTTACGACGGGTCGTATCTATAAGGGCGTGATTCCCTTTATTGTCATACAGGTGTTTGTCCTGTTTATTTTGGCAACGTATCCAGGTTTGGCTACTTGGCTGCCGCACGCCGTTTATGGCTGATTCTTAATCAGTGCGCCGATTTAAAAAAGTGATTGCCTCGGCAATCACTTTTTTTTGGTTGTCTGAATGCCACGCGACCCCTTATCGGTTTATCCACCTTAACATTGCGCGATACCATGACCTTTGCTGAAAGAATAAAACAATTTACTCCGGTCGTATGGGTGATCATTTTTGGCACCTTTCTGACCCGCACCACCTTTTTTATGGTTTGGCCCTTTCTGGCGATCATTCTCTACCAAAAATTTTCCTTAACACCCACCCACATCGGGTTGATACTCAGTCTGTCTGCTGGTTCTGGCACGGTCTTGGGATTTTGGATAGGGCATCTGTCTGATCGCATTGGGCGTAAGCGGATCATGCTCATTGGTGGCGGGTTAAACATCGTTGGCTTTGGCATGATGGCGTCTGCTGATTCGGTTGCCCTATATACCGCTGCAGTTGTCCTCTGTGGCATCGCCCGTGGCTTTATTGAGGCACCTGGCAAGGCGCTGATATCCGATGCATTGCCTGACAGCGCTTCACGAGAAATGGCATTTCATGTGCGCTACTTTATGCTGAATGTGGGTGCAGCTATCGGCCCGTTGTTGGGTTTGAAGCTGGGTTTGACGGCACAGCAGGAAACGTTTTGGATCACCTCGTTGACCTATTTTATTTACTGTGCGGCGCTGATCTGGTCCTTTAAACGGATCCTGACGTCAACGAAAACAACCTTAAAGGTCGATAATTTTAGAGAAACCCTGGGCGTGCTGCGATCAGATAGGGCATTTATGACCCTCATTGCAGCCAACCTCATCATCATGCTGACCTATTCGCAGATAGAGTCGACACTCATTCAATTTATTCAACTGTTGAAGTTGGCAGATGCCAAGACGCTGTATACCTGGTTGATTACAACCAATGCGCTGACCATTGTGGTGTTTCAATTTCCCGTTCTCAAGTTGATAGAACGGTTTGCTTTAACGACCCGCGTTATCATGGGGGTGAGTTTGTTTGGCCTGTCCTTTTCCGCCTTTGCCTTTATTCCAGGAGATTTAACCTGGATGTGGATCCTGAATATGGCTATTTTGAGTTTGGGAGAAACGATTCTGTTTCCCACATTGAATGTCCAGATTGATCGGATGGCACCTAGCCATCTAAAGGGCAGTTATTTTGGTGCAGCAGCGATGGCTGGATTCGGATTTGCGCTAGGTCCCTTTGTTGGCGGCCTGCTTTTGGAGACCTTTCACTCGGGCGTTATTTGGTATTGGTTTGGGGCAACACAGCTGATAGTGATATACCTCTATCTCAAATCCAAAAGGTTGGCTCGGCCCGTGTTTTAGTCGCTGCCGATGCGCCCTGTCTCGTGGTACTGTTAGGGCTGCTGCTGTTAGGTTTTTCAGATCGACAACCGACCTTGGGCGCAGGTTATTGGGTTGGGCACTGGGTTTATCGGACGTTTAGGCTATGATGGTGCGTAACATCGCATGTGGTGGGTTTAAGAGAAACGTATTTTGGTTCGTTTTCAACGACAGAGAGGGTGACGCTTGGAATTTCGTACGCATGGTGAATACCACATTGACGTCTTAGATGATGTTTTGCTGATCGACGGCAAGGGACCCTTCAATGTTGAGGCGGTCAAGGGATTTGAAAAAAACATTGCTGTGGCATTGGATACCTTGCGAGAAATTGATACCTGGTATCAGATTGTTGTTTTACATGACATGAGCATATTCACACCTGACGCATTGGAAAATCTGACAAAGGTTAACCGCTGGCGGATGTCGCTTGGCTTAAAAGCATCAGCAGTCGTTACGGGCAGCATGGTGGTAGGAAAGAAGCTGGCAGAACAGCAATTGAGAACACTCTACAGTGAACAGGGTTTGGACCATGGTTTTTTTGACTCTCTTGAAGCGGCGAAGGCCTGGATAGATACGTTACGGTCTGCATAACAAACGCCTTTTTTATAGTCAAACCTGTGACATACGCCTGTGATGTAGTGCCTCCCTGTTGGGAGCCTCACGACAGGTAC
>CAWUUZ010000107.1:0-5725 GCA_963925745.1 uncultured Pseudomonadales bacterium | reverse complement strand
CTGTTAGAGGGTGCAGTCGAAGCGCACCAGCCGCCCATGATCAATGGCCGCCGTATTAAACTGCGATTTGCACACCAGGGTGGCAGTAACCCACCCATTATCGTTATTCACGGTAATCAGGTTGAAAAGTTGCCAAAAAGCTACCAGCGCTATTTGGAAAATACCTTTAAGAAGGTATTGGGTGTGCGTGGAACGCCGATTAGGGTCGTGTTCCGGTCAGGTGAAAACCCCTTTGCACCTACCTTTAAAAACAACCTGAATACCAAGGTCAAGACCGGTGTTAACGCGCGAGACCGACGTATTGAACGCAATCGGGAAAACGCAAAAGACAAAAAGGCGTAGCCTTAACATGCTCAGACTCGTTGGCTTGATACTGGCAATCAGTTTAACCCCAGCAGCGATGTCTGAGCAGATCTCTGCCTGCAGCACTTCCCTAGAGGCACTCGAACAGGGACAGATAGCACAGGCGAGAGATGGACTCAGGGACTATGTCACATTGGTTCAGGAAACGGGCAAGGAAGACAGTCGCTGTAATGATGTCTTTATTCAAACCCTTTCCGACGCCTTCCAGACCCAGCTTGATCACATTTTTCTGGCCGAGTGTCAGACCTATCTACAACAAAAAACAGCTGCTACAGCGCAAGAACTGGTGAATCTTAACGGGGTAAAAAACCGCCTGTTGGGATTTGATGGCACCCTGTCAACAGCCTCACAACAGTGCCATGACCGTTTGATAAACCACTATGCTGGATTGGATTGGTTGGCACGTCACAAACCCCGTTTAGAACAGGTGCTGATCGACTGCCAGAGGGCTACCCTTCTTTTGGAACCCCCTGTCAGCCGGATTCGTGTGGAAGAAGCAGGGGCCATTCTGCGTACTGCTCAGGTGGCGTATTGGATTGAAGATGCCATGTTAGGCGATGAACCGACCACACAAATCAGCAGAGACCTCTATGTGCTCTCGCTGAAGCAAGCGGGCAATTGTTTGGCGGGTGTTGAACAGCAGTGGCTGGCAGAAAGCCGATAGCAGCTGACAGCTGCACCGACAGGCTTTAGCGGGTCAACCACTAAACGATTTTGGGTGGATACTGTGCGGCGACTTCACTAGCGAAATCATGCTGGCTATCCCACTCTATGACTTTCACCATCTCTTCCTGTAATGCCACCAAGTGTTTTTCGGTAAATTGATATTTACCGGTCTTTAGCAGAATTTCCAATGCTTCTGCACGGTGTTTGAGTTCTGGAACGCCACAATAATGCGCTGCACCGTGCAGTTTGTGCACCAATTCTAGGAGTGTCTTGGGATCGTTATCGGCAAAGCTCTGTTGCATGTCAACCTGGTCTTTTGCCAATAGAATAACCAAACTTGAAAACATGTCCTCAGCCAGATCCGCTTTGTAGTTTGCCCTGTCCATGGCCATGGCGATATCAACCACCGCTTCAGCCCGCGTATCAACGGTTTCTTCGCCAAGCTGTGTTGGCTTTGGAGGCGCGGCTCTAAAGCTGGATTGTTCAAAACTCAGGGCTGTCCACTTTGTGATTGCTGCAATCAAATTGGCGTCGCTCAACGGCTTTGTTAAATAATCATCAAAACCGTTGCGCAATAGGTGTTCCCTTTCACTATCCAATGCATGGGCCGTTACCGCAATGATCGGAATTCGTTTGCGCCCCTTGAGTCGAATGTCCCGGATACGCTTGGTTGCTTCCAGTCCATCCATACCCGGCATCTGAATATCCATGAGGATCAGGTCGAAGTCCTGTTCGGTGACCAAATCAACAGCCTGAGCGCCAGATGATGCAGCAATGGCTTCGATACCCGTGTCTTCGATGAGCGTGCATATCAATTTGAGGTTGGATTCGTTGTCGTCAACAGCCAGGATGCGTCCACCGCTTTGGTAGAGGGGCTTAAGTTGGGTTTCGTTGTCAGCAAAGGTCTCAGTCGAGAGCATCTGTAGTAGGCGCTCAGTTTGAAAGGGTTTGGAGAGGCAACCACTGGCATACTGTTCAATCAACTTCATATTGATGGAATTTTCAAATCCATTGGTTAACACCAGGGTGCAAATATGCTTGGCGGCTAAGTCAGCCAAACCGGTGTGCAATCCCGAGCCAATGTCGTCGGTATTCTTAAAGCCAATGATGGCGTAATTGGGGACGATGCGCTGTGTAGTCGCCAACCAATCTGACACCTGAGCCGTCTCTGTGACCTTGAGGTGGAACGATTCTAAGGTACGTCTCAGCGCAGTCTGTGTGGTTTTATTGGCATCATGAATCACAACAGTCTTATGGGCCAAGGCGATATTAGCGGGTGCAGCGTCTCGCTCAGCGATATCAACCCGAATGGTAAACCAGAAGGTAGACCCCACACCGGCTTCGCTGTCGATGCCCATGTCACCGCCCATTTGCTCAACCAGTTTCTTGGAGATAACCAGACCAAGGCCAGTGCCACCGTACTCTCGTGTCGTTGAGGTGTCGGCCTGTTGAAAGGCATTAAATAGGGCTTTTTGTTGCGCCTGATCTAGGCCAATGCCGGTGTCTGTAATGGAAATGCGAATGGTGACACTGTTGCCAAAATCACCTTCGAGGGTCACCCGAACGCAGACCTGACCGGCGCTTGTGAATTTTACGGCGTTACCAACAAGGTTGGTGATGACCTGCTTTATGCGTAAGGGGTCTCCCACAACAAATTCAGGCACATCGTGATAATAGAGCGGAATAAGTTCGATCTGTTTCTTGTGGGCTTCAGGTGCAATCATCACCAACACATCTTCAACAGAGGCCTTTAAATTGATGGTGCTCATATCCAAAGACAGTTTGCCTGCTTCAATTTTGGCAAAGTCGAGTACGTCATTGATGATCGCGAGCAGGCTTTGAGAGGATGACTGAATGGTTCTTGCATAGTCGTCCTGCTTTCGCGTCATATTGGTTTTAATGAGCAGATTGGCAAAGCCAATAATGCCATTAAGTGGCGTTCGAATTTCATGGCTCATATTGGCCAAAAATTCAGATTTGATACGGCTGGCATCGATCGCCTCGCGGCGGGCGATCTCGAGTTCAATGTTCTGAATTTCAAGGGTTTCTAACATGGCACGAATGTCGTGCGTTGCCTGGTCAATACCCTGCTGTAGGTCGATGTGAGCCCGGTCTAGGGCGTCCACCAGATTGTTTACGCCTGCGCCCAATTCCTGCATCTCCGCATCGGGCGTATCCTGAACACGAACACTAAAATCTCCGGCAACGATTTTGCGGACGGCCTGTAGCAGGTTTGTAACAGGAGAGATAACCAAGTTCGAGACCACAATGGCCGCGATGGTTGCCGCCGCGCCTGTGAATAGCAGCAGTAGCAGGTTAACCAATACCGTGTGGTACTGCTGCACCTTTAATTTGTCTGTCGACAGTTCCAATGCAATCCAGTGGCTGGGTATTGGCATACTGTTTTCTGGTGCATAGAGGCTGGCGCCGGAATGCTGGGCCTCAGTCAGATAGATAAAGCTGCCTTCGCTGACCAGTTTTAGAGGGTCGGCAGGTAAAACGGTTGGAAAGGGTGCCAAGGGATTCGGACCGACCTGCACCAACTTGTCGCCATTGCCGTCTAGAATTGTTATCGAACGGACATTGTTTTCGTTGAGCGCCCGCTGTGCAATCGCCAACATCAGGGGTTTATTTTGGCTGATGAGGCTGAATTCAAGGCTGATCTGTAACCGCTCAGACGACAACAGCAGTTGTTGGTCCAGTGCCTGCCGGTCATTGGAAATCTGCGTATAGCCAAACCAAAGCACAAATAAAGTGCTGATAGCCACTGATGGAATCAGAATCAATAGCAAAATGCGTCGGTTCAATGCCATTTTCATGGGATGCGCCTGTCGGGAGAAGCGTTTAGGGTATTGCTCAGAGGCAACAAGGTCAACAACCAGTTAGAAGGTGTTCGCTTTGTCACACCCTATTCAAGGGATGCCGTGGTGCCATACAGTATATTTACAACCTCTGGCGTCGAAAAAGAGAAACACCCGATTGTTTTGGGGTAAAATAGTACGCAAAAATAGCCAAGGCATCTGTACATGTATCCTACAATTGAAGACTTGATTGGTCATACGCCCCTGATTCGCATGCAGCGTCTGTCAGCAGGACGTAACAATCAAATCCTACTCAAAATGGAAGGTAATAATCCAGCGGGTTCGGTTAAAGACCGTCCAGCGATGGGTATGATTACCGCAGCTGAGGCGCGTGGCGATATCAAGCCTGGCGATCGGCTGTTTGAAGCAACCAGTGGCAACACCGGTATCGCCCTTGCCATGGCAGCAGCAATCAAGGGTTATAAAATGACCCTGGTGATGCCAGAAAACCTCAGCCAAGAACGTAGAGACGCTATGAAGGCCTATGGTGCGGAGTTGGTATTGGTAACGCCTAAAGTAGGGATGGAGGGCGCACGTGACCTTGCTGAATCCCTTGCCAAAGAGCACAGGGGCGTCGTGTTAAACCAATTTTCCAATACCGATAATCCCCTGTCACATTATCAAACGACAGGCCCTGAAATTTGGCAACAAACACAGGGCACAGTCACCCATTTTGTCAGTGCCATGGGTACAACGGGTACCATCATGGGTATTGGTCGGTTTTTAAAAGAACAGAATTCAGACATTCAGATTGTTGGCCTTCAGCCTGCCAGCGGCGCTCAGGTGCCGGGTATTCGCCGTTGGTCACCAGACTATGTACCCGCCATCTTTGATGCGAAGCGGGTAGATACCGTTTTGGACATTGGGCAGCTCGAAGCAGAAGACATGACCCGCACACTAGCGCGGACAGAGGGCATCTTTTGCGGCATCAGTTCCGGTGGTGCAGTGTCTGGGGCATTGAGATTGGCAGAAACACTGGAAAACGCCGTCATCGTGGTCATTGTGTGTGACCGTGGTGACCGATATTTATCAACAGGAGTATTTAGTTGAAAGCCAACCACCGACGTCATCAAAAGAAGGCAACCACACCCGCAGCGCAGCAGGTTACAGCAACACTGTCACTGTCTGGTTTTGCCCATGATGGCCGTGCAATAGGCAGGGTAGACGGCATTCCTTGGTTTGTGACTGGGGCCATCGTTGGAGAAACGGTGGAAGCATCCAGTCGTCGTATTTATAGCAACCGCGTTGAAGCGGTTGTTCGAAAGGTGCTTGAGCCGGAAGCGAGCCGCGTGGTGCCGCCCTGTGCAAAATTCAGTCAATGTGGTGGTTGCTCGTTACAGTTTATGACGGTTGAGCAACAACGCCTGCAGAAGCGCGATATCTTGCAACGTGAACTGGGGCGACAGATAGACACCAAACTGACGGTTTGGGAACCCGGTCTGATGGGTGATTCTGAAGGATATCGTACCCGTGCCCGAATGAGTATTCGTGCTGGAAAACTCGGCTTTACCAGCGAAGGTAGCCATCAGCATGTCGCGTTGCAGGCCTGTCCCGTCATGGTTACGCCTCTGAATGACGCACTGGCAGCCATGCCAGAATTGCCCCTGGCCAAGGCAGAATTGGAGTGGTTGGTATCTGCAGATGGCAAGATCGGTATGCACCTTCTCTGTGCACAGAAGCCTAGCCAGTCGCAGTTGACGCAGCTATTAGGTCTGCTCGACGCCGTTGCAGACGGCCTGTGGGTTTCTGGTCCAGATGGCGTACGCCATACGCTCAAACAGTGTGACATGCGTGTGACCACCACCTTGGGTGATATGTCGGTTTCTCACGTGGCC
>CAWUUZ010000106.1:0-4455 GCA_963925745.1 uncultured Pseudomonadales bacterium | reverse complement strand
CTTTCCTAGGCACCCCTGCCAATCCAAATACCGCTGTGCAGCGGATCGAAACTGTGACCGCCTTAACAGTTCTCACGGGTAAACCCCTTCTGATTTAGACGGCCAGCCCAATCGCATGACAGTGGAAATTCCATGTGCTAGCTTGTAACCCATAACAAAATAAACAGTATGACCTGTACGCTAACCGATCAACTTCTTCTACAGCAGCGTTATTTGTATATTTAACAGCATTGAGAAATTGATAATGGAAGATCAGACTGATTCGCCAATACTCAAGCCTGTGTTAAACCTATCTATTAGGTCCCGTATCATCGTTTTCTCGATACTGATTACCTTCTTACCAGCCTCAGGTCTTGGATGGCTTTTTTATCACAACAACCAAGAAATGATCGCCGAAAATGCCGAGCACGAATTGGTATCTGCCTCTCGCACTACCCATATTGCCGTTAGCCAATGGTTTCAAGCCAGGGGCTATGACATCAAGGTGTTTTCAAGTTCATTTGTCGTGACCGAAAACTTGGCAAACTTCTACCGAAAACCCGGTGCTTCCGAACAATCAAAACAGGACATTGCCGATTATTTTGCGCTGCTGCTTGACCAATTTGAAAGCATTAGCGCGCTGTTGCTATTTGATCAATCAGGCAAGTTGATTGTGAGCACTGAGGTGCAACCCCAGTTAACAGTCCTCGACTCTGCGTGGATGCCTGATGCCGGCAAGATGCCAACAGCCCAGGTTTCTGTGAATGCGGCTGCGGGCTCGATTACCATTAGCATGCCGGTAACCTCAAGTTCACAAGAATTACATGGGTGGATTGCAGGTGTGATCCCAGTATCTGAGTTTGTCGATCTCATAGAGACAACCCTACCCAGAGATATTGAGCATTGGCTTTTGGTGGGTACGAGTGGTACATCGACGCATAATATTTTGCACGGCAGCATCGGCTTGAACAGGCCCCAACATGTATTTTCGCCAAGTGAATTGGAAAAGGCTTTTTCTGACAAAGACCAGTTGGTCGAAATGGCCGATATCCAAAGCCAGACGGTCTATGCCATTGCCACAGAGATTGAAAATTTCCCTTTAGATGTGGTGTTGTTACGGACAACCACCGATGTTTATGCCGATGTCGATCGACTCAAGAATATGTCCTATTTGCTGACAGCGATGCTGATGCTGATTACCGGTATTCTCGCAATAGGATTGGCACGCAGCATTCTTAAGCCCTTGACACAACTTAAGCTGGCAGCAAAAGCCGTGTCTGAGGGCAATCTGTCGGTCAATGTAAGCCAATTACGTGATGATGAATTGGGCCAGGTGGTCAAGGTGTTCAACGAAATGGTTGAGAACTTGGCCCTGACCCATAATGAATTAGAATTGCTGTCCATTACCGACCCATTAACGGGTTTGTTTAATCGGGAGCGCATGATGAGTCTCATGACGAATAGCGTTGAACGCTACCGTCGTTATCATCAAGTGTTCTCAGTGATCATGGTGGATATTGACCATTTCAAAATGGTAAATGACCAATATGGACACCAAGCAGGGGACGCTGTGCTTGAAAAAATTGGCCAAATATTTATGAGCGAACTGCGTACGATCGACGTCGCTGCCCGCTATGGTGGCGAAGAGTTTATTATTTTATTGGATCAAGTCGATGTCAAAGCAGCCTTCCAAACCGCCGAGCGTATTCGGATTGCCGTTGAAAATACCGATTTTGAGGTTGGGGCGTTCAGCATAGGTTGTACCCTCAGTCTTGGGGTGACGACCATGTCTCGCGAAGATCAGACTGAAGCAGACCTCATAGGTGAAGCCGATGCCGCTCTGTATATTGCAAAGGGTGCGGGACGAAACCAAACCATGGTTGCTCTAGACAATGTGGTTATTGAAAGCGAGTCGGAAATACCCGAGCCAAAAACCAGAAGAAAGCGCAAGGCCGTGGCTGCAAAGGATCAAGTTAAAGTCGACCCCCTAGCGGAAACGGATATCGCGCTGGTGGCGGAACAGAAGCCAGCCTCGGTTGCTGTCGACAAGGGTGTTATCGAAAGACAGCCAGAAAAACCAATGCCAAAACCAAAACCCAAAAGAAAACCTAGGGCAGCCACTCAAAAAAGCGCCCCTTAAGTCTTATTGCGAATCAACCGACAGCGTTGATAGCTCTAGCAGATCGTAGAAGACCCAACCGATAATCTCTGTATCGCCGGCCATCTCTACTTGAACCCAGTGACCTTTGTAACCAGTCGCAGTGACCGTTTCTCCCTCCTCCACCGTGCGAAGGACGTTGCTCAGGTTAGACGGCGATGTTCTGATGTTGCTGGTGGTAATGACCCTCATGGTCAAGGGTATGGCAAACAGTTGGTCTACACGGTATTCACTTTTTTGGGTTATTTGTAGGCTATTTTGTAAAAGGATGGCATGGAGTGAGGTCAGACTTTGGCGTGCAAGAAATGCCGAACTGTCATAGTTTTCACTTCGAAACGCCTCATTGGCATGGTCGAGCAATTGTTTTGCGCGATCAATCGTTGGTTGTTGGGATGCAATCGCTATGGCTACAGCCTTCTTATAGGTGAGTGTTGCTTCCGCTACAAGAGCAGCTGTTTCTGCCCGAGAATTCCGACTGTGTAATTTGGCCTGCGCTCTCACCATTTCCTGTACTGTCGCCTGTTGCTCTAAAATAAGTTGCTGAATTTGGGCCTCTTTTTCCAATAGGGCGAGCTGTAGCTTGGTAATGGTTTTGTCCTGCTCTAATGACTCTAGCAGTTTGTTGAGTAACGCACTCTCGATATGAGCGAGCCCACTAAACATCGCATCATAGGCCTCAGATACGGTTGAATTTTCCTCCCAGCACCGGGTAATGTCATTCGGGGCTGCCAGTGGTTCATTGTCGGCAACAGCGATCGGGTCGGTGACCATTAGCGGAGTGTGGTCGTTTTCAGGACTTTGGAGGGATTCAAAACTACTGTCTACACTGTCGACCTGAGTCGAGTCAGTTGAATCATTTGCGGTTTCAGCCTCTAACAGCGCCAACGCGTTGCTGTTGGTCTCATCAAGGGCGGCAACGTCCTGAACCGCGGTATCCCCAGTGTCGGCGCTGTTTTGGTTGTTAAGAAGGGAGGTGTCAGATTCGGGTTGGTCTAGGGCCATTTCATTGGGAGCGGAAACCAGCGTATTACACCCCACGACTAAGGGTATTAATGACAACAATAACCAATGTTGTATCCGCGTTTTCGCATCCGTACCCACAGTTGAAACTCCTTTGTCTGAAACGTGAAATGACTTTTGGGTAACCAAGGCAAGCCAGTAGGGACTACCTTTGGTGGTTACAAGGTAAACAATGGCAGCAAATCTGTCAGGAAATTTGGTAAAAAACAGGCTGTTCGGACGGTTTTGGGGGATGAATGGCAATATAGCGTGGCTGACAGGGGTGTTGTACAGGCTTTAGCGGTGGGAGGGGTGCTTGCTACATCGGTGGTTAATTACCACCGACGCGCAAGAATGCAACCCTGGTTTTGGGGAGAAAATGTCTTAGGGTATGAGGATTGTTGAACCGGTGGTTTCTCTGCTTTCCAATTCCCGGTGTGCAATAGCAATATCGGCCAAAGGATGAATCTGATTGATATTGATGTTGATTTTGACCTTGCCACTGCCGACAACTTCAAACAGCTCCCGAGCACCATCATGCAGCAGTTCGGGTGTGGCTATATGGGTTGCGAGCGTTGGACGGGTTAGAAATAGAGAACCCTTGGCCGCTAACTGACCAATATTAAAGGGTGACACTGCGCCAGTGGCATTGCCATAGGACACCATGGTTCCAAATGGTTGAAGACAGTTTAGGGAATCTTCAAAGGTGGCGTTACCAATGGAATCATAAACCACGGGAACACCGACGCCGCCAGTGATCTCTTTCACACGATCGACGACATTTTCTGTACGGTACAAAATAGTGTGGTCGCAACCATACTGACGTGCCAAAACAGCTTTCTCTTCGCTGCCAACACAGCCAATCACAGTCGCACCTAGGTGCTTAGCCCACTGACTGAGAATCTGACCAACGCCACCGGATGCGGCATAGATCAGTACGGTATCACCCGCCTGTACCCTGTAGGTTCGACGCAGCAAATACTGCGCAGTCAAACCCTTGAGCATCATGGCAGCAGCCTGCTGGTAGGAAATGTTATCGGGTAGGGTGACCAGTCGATCAGCAGCAATGAGCCGTTCCTCGGCGTATGCCCCCAACGTCATGGCGTAAGCCACGCGATCACCAACCTGTAAACCCGTAACACCCGATCCTAGGGCAACGACTTCACCTGCGCCTTCCATACCCAAAACAGTAGGCAATTCGCAGGGGTACAGTCCTGTTCGAAAATAGATGTCGATATAGTTCAGGCCAATAGCCTGCTGGCGCAGTCGTACCTGACCTGGTCCAGGATCACCAACCGTAATCTGGTCGAGTTTCAGTT
>CAWUUZ010000105.1:0-6015 GCA_963925745.1 uncultured Pseudomonadales bacterium | reverse complement strand
GCGCACCGATACAAAATCGCTTGAAGGGGCCGTCCGATAACATCGTGACCAGTCCTGAGTCGGATGCCATGTCAAAGGCGTTAAAGAAGGCAGGGTTTAATTTTGTCGGCAGTACCATTGTTTATGCCTTTATGCAGGCCGTAGGGATGATCAATGACCATCTGGTTGATTGCCCACAACATGAAACCTGTCAACAGCTAGCCCAGTCACTCAAACTGCGGTAATGTCGCTGTGACCATTGGCTTGTGCGGTTGCGTGCAGATTGGCCTGGTTTTGCGCGGAATTGTTGTTGCAAAGACTACTGTACATTCACACAGTACATGCTAGTCTAGCTGTATGGATAAACAGCGAAAAATCATACATGTTGATTGTGATTGTTTTTACGCAGCGGTAGAGATGCGTGATAACCCGTCCCTGCGGTCTAGACCCATAGCCGTTGGCGGTACTGGCCGTCGGGGTGTGTTGTCTACCTGCAACTATGTCGCGCGCCACTTTGGTATTCGTTCAGCGATGCCCACCGCATGGGCCAAACGCCTGTGTCCTGATTTGGAAGTACTCCCCACACGCATGTCAGCCTATCAGGAAGCCTCGGAAGCCATTATGGCGATATTGGGGCGCTATTCTGACCTCATTCAGCCCCTGTCGCTCGACGAAGCCTTTATAGATGTCACCGACTGTGAGCTGCACAGGGGCAGCGCAACCTGGATTGCCGAAGATATTCGACGCACCATTGAAGCAGAGGTGGGTATTACGGTGTCTGCAGGTGTGGCGCCCAATAAATTCTTGGCCAAAATTGCCAGTGATTGGAACAAGCCCAATGGCATCAAGGTCATTAGACCAGAGCAGGTAACCGGCTTTGTAGCGGTGTTGCCCGTGGAGAAAATTCACGGCGTGGGGCGCGTTACCGCAGAGCGACTCCATCGGCAGGGGCTGTTTGTCTGCCAAGATATCATTGACCGGGGTTTGCGGGAGATGGTGGAACGGTTTGGTGCCATGGGCGATCACCTTTTTCGTTTGAGCCACGGCATTGACGAGCGCAGCGTGTCTTTGAGTCGCTCTCGGAAATCGGTCAGAGATGAACGCACCTATGGCGAAGAAATGTCAGACTTTAATGCCTGCAAATCCAATATGCAGTCGGTCTATGGTGCGCTGTTGAAGCGTTTGTCTCACATGGATAAACGTGCCCAATTTCAAAAATACTTTGTCAAGATGCGGTTCTCAGACTTTACCCAAACAACGGTAGAGACACTGGGCGTGTCTGCAGACTTTGACCAGTTTATGGCCCTGTTTGAGGCCGCTTGGGAGCGCCATAGAAAGCCGGTTCGGTTGCTCGGAATGGGTATGCGTTTGAAGCCCCAGATAGATGGACACCAGTTGGAACTGTTTGCAGAAGACGCGCAGCTGTTACAGGCCATGTGAGATGTCTCATGCCCGTGAGACTGGACTATGACGCCAAACGTTTATCGCCGTGAAACCTCGAATCTCTGGCTCCGATGTCCCTTTGATGTGGGAAGGCGTTCACAGTTTTCATGGCGGTACGTCTGATTTGGCAATATCTGTTTGGATCCTGCGGTTTTTGTAACAGTAACGCTGTATACCACCCGCATTTTCACCTACCATAGGGCGCTGTTTTGAAACACCATATTCGTGCCGGAAATTCCGAGGTAATGTATGACAAAGATTTTGATTGTAGATGACTCCCCAACACATACAGTGACGACCAAGAAAATATTGCTCACTGCCGGCTATGATGTCATTACAGCGATTAACGGCGTTGATGGTATTGCCATTGCGAAGGCAGAATTGCCCGATCTGATATTGATGGACGTGGTTATGCCAGAGCTTAACGGCTTTCAAGCGACCCGAAAATTGACTCAGGACCCTGCCACAAAAGACATTCCCATTATTTTGCTGACCACCAAAGACCAGCAAACCGATCGGGTTTGGGGAGAGCGGCAAGGCGCCAAAGACTATTTGGTTAAGCCACCAACACAGGCGTCTCTTGTTGCCGCAATAGAAGGTCTGTTGCGCTAGACGTTGTCCTGAAGCCGCCGCCGGGTGGCTTCGGTGTTTGTGCTATAAAACGGGCCCCAGTGTCATCTGCCTAATGCATGCCAATGGCCTAGGATCTGGACCGCCGCATTAGACCTTTTGGCGTCGGATCTCTGTCACAGGCAGCCCACCAATTCCCCAGTTATCAGTATCAACCTCTTCGATAATCACCACTGTTGTTGCTGGATTCTTACCCAACACCCGTTGAAGCAGCAGTGTGGTCTCCTGTATTAGGGTTGCCTTTTGGGCTGCCGTAGCCCCTTCTTTGGTGATTTTGATATTGACGAGTGGCATGGGGTTTGTCCTTGTTGACGTGGATGTTTCCTGTTGGGTTTGGCGGATACAGGCGTTGCTTGTCACAGTTGTATATCCTACAGTCACTGACCCTGCGGTTCGATGGATATTTTATTATCGAATAGGCCTCTGGGATGGTGCTAGCGGGGGATTCCTATCTCGCACAGCCATGGCCCTAATAAGCAGCTGGGTGCATGTTTAAACGACGAACAGGAGCTTTTAGCGTGGTACAACAGAATATCTTTGCGTTATCAGATCTGGCAGCTGTAGCCCAGGCTGACATTCAGCAGCAATCACTGGAGATTGATCCTGTTATCGGTATCAGTCGCAGTATGCGCGATGCTGGCTTTCCGGTAGACGCCATGACAATCGATTGTTTGAAAACGACCAGACGCATCACCTTTCTGATCAATGATGCCAATCCGGGTACGGTTTCCTTTCGATTTGGGCTGAAGCGGGATATCGATGCGCTGACCTTTCATGAGATCGACTTTGCTGAGATTACCGCCACAACACTGTTCGAGTGGATCAAGGACTATTTTTTAACGGGTGTCGTGCCAAGATAATACCTTGGCCGAACTGTCGTGTTTATTTGGGAAATACAATTTATGAGAGACGTAGAGATTACACAGCAACCAGTTGAGCTGTATAAGCTGTTGAAGTTTGAAGGTCTTGTCGGCAGCGGTGGTGATGCAAAGACCGTTATCAGTGACGGTATGGTGTCGGTTAACGGCGTGATAGAAACCCAAAAACGTAAGAAACTGGTTTCTGGTGATGTTGTAACCTTTGGTTACGAGAGTCTAAAACTGAAACTTGTCGAAGCAGGTGAGACTACATCGGGAGCAGCATCCGGGCATGACGAAAACAGTCCAATGTCACCGAAGGGATCGGCACGTCCTGTCAGAAGGGGCAAGCCACCCGTGGTTCGCTCTAAGTAAAGGCTGTCTTCTAAACTAGCATTCTGAGGGAAATGGTTATGCCGTTAATGGATTGGTTCTATGTCTTTGTCGCAGTGAATGGGTTGTTCCTGTTGGTAATGGCTCTGTATATTTCGATGTTGAGAATCAAAACGAAATCCTCCTATGGCGATGGTGATTCCATTGCGCTTAAAAAGGCCATCAGGGTGCATGTTAACGGTGCCGAGCAGGTGCCCATATTTGGTTTGTTGCTGATTGCCCTGGCTTTCTCTGGCACCACACATGCCACCATGGGGACTTTGGTCGTTATTTTTACGCTGTCTCGATTGGCCCATGCCTACGGCATGCTGTTCAAGGTTTTTAGGTTGAGACAGGTGGGTGCGACAGCGACCTATGCTATGCAGGCTGCTGCAATTGTGGCGTTGGTGCTGAGTTTGGTTGGCTAAATAAGTTAAGGGCGTTGCGAGAGATAGCGGCTTGGTCGGCCTGTTGTGCGGAAGAAGCGCATTGGCCGAAAGTCGTTCTCGGCCAATGTCTCATGCTCAGTGACGGGCACTGAGTGGGCGATCAATGATCGCGATAGTTACGTTCTTGCTGCTCTTGACGCATTTTTTCTTCTGCGCACAGGGTAGCAGTAGGTCTTGCAAGCAATCTGCGAATACCTATGGGCTCACCGGTTACAAGGCAATATCCAAAATCGTCTGAATCAACGCGTTTGATTGATTCGTCCAATTTAGGCAGCAACTTTGTCTGTCGATCAAGGAAGCGCAGCTGTAGGCGGCGGTCTTCTTCCTGAGCAGCTTTATCAAGCTCGTCTGCTTCATATTCCATTTTGGCTAGTTCAGAGCGTGCCTGAGCAACCTGCAATCGGATGTCATTTTTCATCTCAAGCAACAGTGCACGAAAATAATCGCGTTGCTCTTGGTTCATATAATCGTCATCTGACATGGCCAGAATGTGTTCTTGTGTCAACATTGAACTGTCCTTTAATGAATTCCTAGGGCGCTGTAGTTTGACTAAAATTTAACCAGCTATATTCAGAGGGCGCACATGGTATATCAACGTCTGTCGAATGTGAATACCTATTGGACCAAGGTGTGGTTCCTACCGATTGTTTTGGAATGATTATGCATAGGAAGTAAAGTTCCTGCAAATTCGATAATATGACGTAAAGCGCATTCCTGCTGTGTTTTGTTTAAAGACCTGATAGGATTTAACCTCATTTATGGGTGCTGTGTTTTGGAGGGCTGTTCGGACGAGATTGCCTGAGCTGCTTGGCCACAAAACACCGCTATACTGATAGACATGATATAACGTTGTAGGTGCCCGAAAATCTGTGCACCGTTATCAATAGTGAATTAGGAACTGTTTTATGGGATTTACATTTTTGACTGATAGTTATGCGGTTTCAGCACAAATCTTGCCAGAAGCCATCGCTGAACTTGCAAGCCAAGGCTTTGTGGGTGTTGTTTGTAACCGTCCGGACAATGAAGATCCAGGACAACCTACCGCAAAGGAAATTGAGGCGGCCTGTGTTGCAGCTGGCTTGGAATTCGTACACATCCCCATGGTCGGCCCAAACTATACGGCTGACGACATTGCGGCATTAAAGGTCATGATGGGCAATGGTAAGGTGTTGGGGTATTGCAGATCAGGCAACCGCAGTTCCATTCTGTGGAAAGGCGCACAGCAATAAGTTTGTACCAGCTGTGTTTCCAATCTCAGGTGGGCATTTCTAGTCCACCTGAATAATCGCCCATTTTTTCTAGCGTTTTCTCCCGAATTTCCCTGTCCTTGCCCTATTGCAGTGCGTTGCGTTGCGTTGCGTTTCGGGAGAACAATCAGGGGTTACCAACGGCTGTCATTGCCACAGGGCACGCCATCCATGTCCATTTCCAGCTTGGTATCGGTGCAGTAATTTAAAAAGAACAGGGCTTCTGCTGCTGTGGTCATCTGGCTGCAATATTGCCTGCCGTCACAGCGATACTGATTGGACAGCAAATTGGCCGCATCCTGCGCCTTCAGAATGGCACTGTTGTCCACCAAGGGTTTCGCGTCTGGATTATGCCCCAGATTCAAGCCGTCTGGGCCTGTCCCAAAGTAAAGCCATACCCCAATGACCAATACGGCCAGGATGACACTGTTTTTTAGATTCACCTCAACTCCATCGAATGTAAGTAAAGATTCACCCTAAAGGATCCTGTGTGACTGAGCAATAGGTGATGGATTTGGGCCGCCTGATGGCGGTTGGCTACTGAGGAAAGGACTACCATATTCCTTTTCATGCTAACCAAAGCATTATTTATTCCTTTGAAATATTTATGATCTATATCATGATATTGAAAACACCCTGTTATAGGGGTGTTGCCATTTTTTTGTGAGGGCACCAATGGAACATTTCACACCGATATCGTCATTGCTTGGCGGCCTCTTAATTGGTCTGGCAGCCGCCATTCTATTGGTCTTTAACGGACGCTTGGCTGGCGTGTCTGGCATATTCTCGGGTCTGTTTTTGGGTCGAAAAAGTGATTGGCAATGGCGTGCTGTCTTTCTGCTGGGTTTGTTAATAGGCGCTGGACTCTATCAGTGGCTAACAGGTACAGCAGTTCCTTTGCCGATAACTGAGAACGCCAGCCGTTTGCTATTGGCCGGTTTTCTGGTTGGTGTTGGCGTTACCCTGTCTAATGGCTGTACCAGTGGCCATGGCATCAGTGGCATCGCCCGTTTATCACCCCGTTCAATTGTCGCTACC
>CAWUUZ010000104.1:0-3143 GCA_963925745.1 uncultured Pseudomonadales bacterium | reverse complement strand
GCGGTTCCCACGCCTTCCTTGTCAATCGCAATACCGATCACACGACAGCCTGGCGCATAGAGCCGTTGTCCCACCATCATGCCTGCTTGCGTACCCCCTGAACTCGAGGCAACCACCATGTGGGTAAAGCCTGAATGGGTTTGGCGCATGACTTCTGAAAACGCAGCAACATAGGCGGCGGCGCCCAGCACATTGGATCCGCCATAGGGAACGACATAGGGCTTTTTGCCCTGTTTGCGGAGTGCATCAGCGAGCGCGGGAATGTCTTCGCCCTTTCGGTGGTCGCCAGACCAATGCAGCTGCGCACCCAGCAACTCATCCAGCAACAGGTTGCCATTGGCTTCCTTGGGGGGATTCCCGCCAAGTACCAGGTGGCAATCCAAACCCAGGGTTGCTGCAGCAGCTGCCGTTTGGCGGCAATGATTCGACTGAATGGCACCGGCGGTAATCAGACAGTCGGCGCCCTTTTCTACGGCATCGGCGAGGATAAATTCGAGTTTTCGTGTTTTGTTGCCACCCAGCGCCAGCCCCGTCAGGTCATCGCGCTTCATAAAAATACGGGGGCCACCCAAGAACTGCGACAAACGGGTTAGCTCTGTGAGTGGGGTGGGAAGTTGCGCCAGGGCTATGCGCGGTAAAGTCTGAATATCCATCTCTCTCGCCTATGTGAAGGTTCAGGGGACATCGGTTTTTGAGTTTCTTCAGCATAGCATGATCCCCTCTGTGCGTTGGCAGTGCTATTTGGCAAACAGAACAGATTGGCTGTCCCACCAATTCCGACAGCTGTGCGTAATCTCGGCTGTCAGCCAACCAAATATTTGTTATGCTCACTGCAACACAGACAATTGGCCTCTGCGCTTCAAACACACCCTTGAATGCAGTGCCTTTGAACCCCATATAGGGTGCACAAATCTTTTTATGTCAGGGATCCTCGATGTCACAAGAAAACGAAAGTGAACGTTCAAATACCGCAGAAATGATCTCGGACACGCTCTACAAGAGCCGCACCCTGATGATTTGTGAAGAAATCAATCAGCGCATGGCGCGGCGCGTCTGCCTAGAGTTGCTGGCATTGGCAGCCCAGTCTGACGATGACATCACGCTGTTTATCAACTCTCAAGGCGGTCATGTAGAAGCTGGCGACAGCATCCATGACATCATCCGCTTTATCAAACCCCGCGTTATTGTTGTCGGAACCGGTTGGGTAGCGAGCGCTGGTACCCATATATTTCTCGCCGCTGATGCTGCAGACCGTTATTGCTTGCCCAACACCCGTTTCTTGATTCACCAGCCTTCTGGTGGCGTTGGTGGGCAGGCCAGTGACATTGCGATTCAGGCGGAAGAAATCATCAAGATGCGTGAGCGTTTGGCGCGTATTATCTCGGTGCAGACAGGGCAGCCTATCGACAAGGTACGAGTTGATATTGAGCGCGATAACTGGATGACCGCTGATTCAGCCATTACCTATGGCATCTGCAGCAAAATGATTAGCTCGGTATCTGAACTGGTGTAAATAACCGCCAAGCACAAAAACCAACGGCCTTGATTGCGATTGCAACAGGGCCGTTTTCATTTCTGGGTTGGGGTTTTTGTACCCCTGACCCGCCTATACCGCGCCAGCACGTGATTGCGCAACCCTGTCAGACAGTCCGATCAGGCTGGGCGACACCAATGTCGGCAACATCGGCCCATCGGCGCTAGACCAACAGTCAAAAACCCGCGCCGGATCTCGCTGAATCCAGGCTGACTTCAAACCGGCATGGCGCGCACCAATCACATCAAAGGGATTACCAGACACCAGCCAGGTTGTCTCCGCCGATTGTGCCATCGTGGTTAGCACATGGTGATACACGCTTGGGTGGGGCTTAAAGGTGCCCACCGCCTCAACACTGATAATCGCATCAAAATAGTGCAGCAGACCGGCCTGTTCCAAGAGAGTAGTAACCGTCTGTTTGCTGCCATTGGAAAAGGCACAGAGCCTGAAGCCACTGGTTTTGGCTTCTTCGAGCCCCTGTACCGCATCGCCAAAGGCGGGCAAACGCTGGTACTGCACCATCAGGTCATCGCGCTGCATGGCGGTCATCGGACTGCGAAATTGGGCACAGCAACAGTCGAGGGCATCCCGGGTGGGTACAGAAAAATCTTGGACATCCTGCATCAATCCACGGCGAAAGGAATATTCCAGCTGCTTGTCTCGCCATAGGGCCACAAAACGGTCAGCTAGGTCTGTACCTGCTGCTGGATTAGCAGCATTGCCAGGTAGGTACTTCTGCACCTGGGTCAAGATGCCTGAGGTGTCTATTAATGTGCCGTAAATATCAAATGCGAGCAAAGCTGACATGGAAGCCTCTTGGTTGGGTCATGGCACAGACAGATTACGCAGGTGCCTACCCCAGATCAACAGGCACGGGTCTGCAGCGGTTGTCTGCCTTACATCGTAGAGGCGCTGATGTCTGACGGTTTGCCTGAGCGCAAGCATTACGGCAAGATAGATCTAGGCGCACGCTGCCACCCATTGCCACAGGGCAACACCACCACGTATTCACTGGGGAAAACCTATGACCACCGCTTTAAACATTGTTATCACAGGCGCTAACCGTGGCATTGGCCTCGCCCTTACCCAGCTGCTGTTAGAAGAAGGTCACAGGATTTGGGCAACCCACCGTCCCAGTGCAGACCTCAGTGAACTCAACAGCCTACTGAAGCAATACCCCCTGCTGACACTGGCTCCCTTGGATGTGCGTGAGAACAGCCAATGTCTGGCCCTGTCTGAATGCATTGGAGACCACCCTGTGGATGTACTCTGGAACAATGCCGGGGTCTTGGACCGTTACGACAGCACCATCGATGACCTCGATGTCGATCAATTCTCGACCGTGATGGACATCAACACCCTTGGTCCCATTCGGGTAATGCAGGCGCTGATGCCACAACTGCGACGCAGCCAAGGCGCAAAGATATTAAGCCTCTCATCAATCATGGCATCCATGACCGTAGGCGGGAAGGGCGCACATGCCTATCGCACCTCAAAGGCGGCACTCAACCGAACGCTGCGGGTATTTGCTGAAGAGCTCAAGCCAGAAAACATAACGGTGATGTGTCTGCACCCTGGGTGGGTTCAGACCGATATGGGTGGGAAGGCG
>CAWUUZ010000103.1:0-6247 GCA_963925745.1 uncultured Pseudomonadales bacterium | reverse complement strand
CGTAGCCGAGTACTCTATCCAGCTGAGCTATGGGTGCAAATCTGTTAACAGTCTATTAAGAAATGGTGCACCCAGCACGATTCGAACGTGCGACCGCTCGGTTCGTAGCCGAGTACTCTATCCAGCTGAGCTATGGGTGCAGTAACTTAATATTTTGTCGTCCACTATCAGTGAAGGCATAATGGCGGAGAGAGAGGGATTCGAACCCTCGATGAGCTTTCGCCCATACGCCCTTAGCAGGGGCGCGCCTTCAGCCACTCGGCCATCTCTCCAACAAGGCGCGCATAATACCATGAAAATATAAAATGTGAAGAAAATCTTTAATGAAATGAATAGATTAGCGCATTTATCAATTCACCGTACTGTTGCTCAAACATTACCCTCTGAATCATCAGGTTCAACTTCTGTTTGAATTCTCTGGTAAATTTCCTCTCTGTGGACAGATACGTCCTTAGGAGCATTAACGCCAATTCGCACCTGGTTTCCCTTTACACCCAACACTGTGACGGTGACCTCGTCACCAATCATTATCGTTTCACCAACGCGTCTTGTCAGAATAAGCATTTTTGTCTCCTAATTATTAATTAGTATGGTACCTAATGAAATCCGATCCCGTTCGGCAAAACCGCCAAACAAAATTGGTATAGTTGTGTCGCAGTTACTAATCCATTAGAGAGACCGTCACAATCAATGTTTTCACATTGCATTATACGCGCATAATATACTGCTTAATTCCGATAATCTATTTTTCAGAAATCGTCGAATCATCGCTCAAATTAAAAGCAGAATGCAGCGTGCGTACAGCTAACTCCAAATACTTCTCTGCGATAACAACCGCAATTTTAATTTCAGAGGTTGAAATCATCTGAATGTTAATAGATTCAGATGCCAATGCATCAAACATCTTACTGGCTACGCCCGCATGAGATCTCATACCTACGCCAACAATGGATACTTTACAGATGTTGTTGTCACCCCTAACCTCTGCCGCTCCAAGATCCTCAGCAACCTGTTCAGTTACCTTGAGTACCTTGAGGTAATCACTGCGGTGCACGGTAAAGGTGAAATCTGTGGTCCTATCGTCCGCAACGTTTTGGACAATCATGTCTACTTCAATGTTAGCAGCAGAAATTGGACCCAGTATTCGAGAAGCCACTCCTGGCACATCAGGTACACCTACCATGGTCAATTTTGCTTCATCTCGGTTAAACGCTATGCCTGAGATAACGGGTTGTTCCATGAGCTGTTCATCCTCTAGCGTAATGAGTGTGCCTGGGCCATCGACAAATGACGACAACACCCGAAGTGGTACATTATATTTGCCGGCAAATTCAACCGCACGTATCTGTAGAACCTTTGATCCTTGGCTGGCCATTTCTAACATTTCTTCAAATGTTATACGGTCAAGTCGCCTTGCTGACTGAACCACACGTGGATCCGTGGTGTAGACACCGTCTACATCGGTGTATATCTGGCATTCATCGGCCTTTAGTGCAGCGGCCAATGCTACGCCTGTCGTATCCGAACCGCCTCTACCGAGCGTCGTTATATTACCAAACTGATCTACGCCCTGAAATCCCGCAACAACCACAACCTTACCTAACTCTAGGTCTTTTCTCATGTTGTCAGTTTCAATATGCTGAATCCGCGCCTTGGTGTGGGCGGAGTCCGTCACAATGCGTACTTGATTACCAGTATAGCTAACAGCATCACAATTAATATTCTGCAATGCCATACACATCAAGGCGATCGTAACCTGCTCACCCGTGGCTAGCAAAACATCCAGTTCGCGTGGACTGGGCTGCTCGCTGAGCCCTTGCGCAAGGGTTACCAATCTGTTTGTTTCACCCGACATCGCGGAAACAACCACTACCACATCATGGCCTTGCTCACGAAAACCCTTCACTTTTTCAGCAACGGCTTGAATTCTTTCAACGCTGCCTACTGATGTTCCGCCATATTTTTGAACGTACAAAGCCATAATTTTTGGTTCTTCATCTAAATAGAAAGTGAATCGTCATGCCTAGCAAACCAGCACCTAAGGGCAAAGTTATTGGGCGTCCTGCGATTTGGCAAAATCATAAAATGCATCAATTGCATTTTGAATACCGGCCGGGTTTGTGCCGCCGGCCATTGCCATATCGGGTTTACCACCACCCTTGCCGCCCACATGTGCAGCAAAGGTGTTTACCAGCCGACCTGCATTGTATACCGACAACAGGTCTTTACTGACACCTACGACCAACTGCACCTTACCATCGGTCTCACCAACTGCCATCACGACAGATCGACCAAGCTTCTGTTTCATTTGGTCGGCTAGGTCTCTGAGGCCTTTTGCGTCAACCTGGTCCATAAAGACACCCAGATAGGCGACTCCACCAATGTGCTGTGCCTGGGACAGAAGATCGCCACTTTTTGCAGAAGCCAACTGTTGCTTAAGCTGCTCTATATCTTTTTCTAACTGTTTGTTGGTAGAAAACAACTCTTCCACCTTGGTCACAATGTTTGACTGTGACCCTTTCAGCTTGCGCTGTATGACTGACAGGGTCTGCTCAGTCTCACGGACATGCACCTGCGCCAATCGACCTGCAACCGCTTCAATGCGTCTTATACCCGCAGCAATGCCAGATTCAGACAGAATTTTCACAAAGCCCAAATCACCGGTACGCTCAACATGGGTACCACCACAAAGCTCTGTAGAGAACCCATTGCTACCCATTGCTAGTACCCTAACATCAGCAGAATATTTCTCACCAAAGAGTGCCATCGCTCCTTGGGCTTTCGCATCTTCCAACGACATCAGTGTTGTGGTGACTGGGGTGTTTTCCAAAATTTGCGCGTTTACCCTATCTTCTACCTGACCCAAGATATCGCCGGTTAAGCCTTCAATATGGGTAAAGTCGAATCGCAACTTGCTGGCATCAACCAGGGAACCCTTCTGCTGAACGTGTGTCCCGAGTATTTCTCTCAGCGCAGCGTGTATCAAATGGGTTGCACTGTGGTGCCTTGCTGTTGCTGCCCGTACCAGGCGATCCACTTCAGATTCAATGGCGTCACCGACCTTAAATGTACCGGAAACTACCTGACCTAGGTGCAGGTGGTTATCGCCATTTTTTAACGTACCGGACACCTTAAAAACACTGCTGCCACAGGTGATGGTGCCTGTGTCTCCAGCCTGACCACCACTTTCTGCATAGAAGGGCGTCCTGTTCAACACCAACACCGCTGCGGTACCCGTCGCTACCGATTGTGAAGGGTTCTGATCAACCAATATCGCTGTGATGTCGCTCGTACCAGAGAGGTGCTCGTATCCGGTAAATTCTGTGGTAACACCGAGTTCAAACACCTGATCTGTTTTAACGCCAAAATCACTGGTCTCTTGAGAACGCTTGCGCTGACGTTGCATTTCAATGTCAAAGCCAGCTTCATCAACAGTTAACTGTCGCTCTCTGGCTATATCGGCGGTTAAATCTATCGGAAATCCATAGGTGTCATACAGCTTAAAGGCTACCGAACCGGGAATCACAGTGCCTGTCAGCTGTGAAATCTCTTCGTTTAGGATGATAAGACCCTTATCCAAGGTCTTTGCGAACTGCTCTTCTTCTAGGCGCAGAACCTTCTCTATCATGCCCTTACGCGTGACCAATTCGGGGTAAGCCTCACCCATTTGTACCGCGAGTTCTGCGACCAAACCATAGAAAAATGTACCCTCAGATCCCAGCTTGTTGCCATGCCTCAGTGCACGTCTAATAATCCGCCTTAATACATACCCGCGGCCTTCATTTGACGGCATCACGCCATCTGAAATTAAGAAGGCAGCAGAACGAATGTGGTCCGCAATTACCCGTAGCGAATTGTTTTCAAGGTCTTTGCAACCAGTCAGGGTGGCAGCAGACTTTATCAGTGCCTGAAAGAGGTCAATTTCATAGTTGCTGTGAACATGCTGCAGTACAGCTGACAAACGCTCTAAACCCATACCCGTATCAACTGACGGCTTAGGTAGCGGCAATCGTGTGCCGTCTGCTTGCTGGTCATATTGCATGAAAACCAGATTCCAAATTTCAATATAGCGATCAAGGTCGTCATCAGGACTACCTGGAGGGCCACCTGGAACATCAGCACCGTGGTCATAAAATATTTCGCTGCAGGGGCCACAGGGACCTGTATCACCCATGGTCCAAAAATTGTCTTTGTCACCCATGTGAGAAAAACGTTCTGCACTTACACCCACTTCTTTGAGCCAAATATCCTCAGCTTCTTTGTCGTCTTTGTGCACGGTAACCCACAATTTGTCAGCAGGAAGCCCCAACTCCACTGTCAAAAACTCCCACGCGTAGGCAATGGCATCACGTTTAAAGTAATCGCCAAAACTGAAGTTACCCAGCATTTCGAAAAAGGTGTGGTGACGTGCGGTATAGCCGACATTTTCTAAATCATTATGCTTCCCGCCCGCGCGAACACAGCGTTGCGACGTTGTAGCACGTTGGTAGGCGCGTTTCTCTAGACCCAAAAACGCTTCTTTAAATTGCACCATACCGGCATTCGTAAACAACAATGTTGGGTCGTTATCAGGAACCAATGAGCTGCTATCGACACGTGTGTGCCCTTTTTCTTCAAAATAGGTCAAAAATCGGTCTCTAATTTCAGCACTTTTCATAGCATTCATGTCCACACAACAGGCGATTTTAGGGGTAAGGGGCGAGAATAATACAAGGCTGGAGACTTAGTCGCAACGTAGGTTTTGGAGAGATTGCTCAATTTCTCGGCTGGTGAAACCTCTACGGGCAAGGAATTGAAAAATTTTGCTCTGTAGCAGGCGGTCGTCAAGGTCTGATTGGGGGTATTTTTTTCGAATTTGGTGCGAGGCTAACACCACCCAATCGACGTCTGCCTCTTGGATGGTTTCATTGAGAATGTCTTCGGATATGCCCTTTATAGCCAACTCATAGCGAATGAGTTTCAGACCTTTTCCCTGTTGAACACGTTGTCGAAAAAATGACCGAGCAAAGCGGTCATCAGACTGCCAGCCCAAATCGGTCAGTGCATCAAGCGTTTGCATGATGTCACTCTCAGGCAAATCACGGAACTTGCGCTGAGATTTTGTTGCCAACTCGACACGGCTGTAATCACGCCGAGAGAGCATCCAAATCATATAATCCTTTAGAGAACGAGCCAAATTAACGTTCCTCTGTCAATGACCTGAATACGAGATTCTGGCGTGGAACCGATCATAAAAGTGACACGTGTTCAGCCTTAAGTGGAACAGCCGAAGTAGGCATAATATTCAACAGAGCAAGAGAATCCTACTTATTTCACGATGTGAAATTAAATAAACTACCGATCTACTGATTAAATGACCTATAGAGCGACCACCAAGGTGCGCAGCGACATGGGTGCCGACAGCGCAGTATCCGGATCACCGAAAGGGTTCATGCCCACCACCGGCTGATGAATAAAATCCCCGCGCGGTCAGCTGCGTTCAAGTCTGCTGTTTCTATACGCGCTTTATGAGTAGGTTAGGGTGATATCGCAGGGTTATGCACGCATGAGGTTATGGGCCGGTATCGTACTAAAACAACGCAGCCCTTTCCTCTTATTGAAATACTGCTTACATCTGCGCGCCCAACTGCCAAGGGACGAATTCATGATCCCCCAACCCATTGAGTTCGCTCTTGGATTGATCACCCGAAGCGATCTCCAAGATACGATCGAAGATCTCCCTGCCCTTGGTTTCCAAAGAGACCCCATCACTGATGATGTCGCCGCAGTTAATATCCATATCCTCTTCCATCTTCACAAACATTTCGGTATTGGTCGCCAGCTTGATAGAAGGAGCGGGTTTAAAGCCAAACACCGATCCCCGACCGGTGGTAAAACAGATCAGAGTAGAGCCGGATGCCACCTGGCCAGTAATGGCACAAGGGTCGTAGCCCGGGCCGTCAACCAGCACAAATCCCTTGGTATCGATCTGCTCAGAATAGAGGTACACACCCTTCAAAGGGGTCGTACCCGCTTTTGCAATGGCGCCCAGAGATTTTTCAAAAATCGTCGTTAGTCCGCCTGCCTTATTGCCCGGGGTAGGATTGTTATCCATCTCTCCGTCATTTTTTGCGGCGTACTCTTCCCACCAGTGAATCCGATCCACCAGCTTCTGCCCAACTTCCCGGCTGACGGCACGACGGGTCAACAGATGCTCGGCACCATAAATCTCAGGTGTTTCTGATAACACTACGGTACCGCCGGCCCC
>CAWUUZ010000102.1:0-4181 GCA_963925745.1 uncultured Pseudomonadales bacterium | reverse complement strand
CGGCCAAAGGAGATTAAAGACAGAAGCGCGGAAACACATCAGTTTCCCTATCAGGCTCACCCAGCCCTGCCCCTTTATTGATCAGAAAAGGCTGCTTTCTTTAGCCAACAGGGTGAAAAACAGCCATTTATTAAAAAACTTGTCTACCAGTTCACGTTTTCTTTATAAAAATACTTGCCATTTATGTAACATGGAACTAGTGTACTAGTCACCTAACACACTAACAGGGAAACACAATGATTCAACTAAAAGAACTTGGCTTTCACTATAACGCCAAAACCCGAGTCTTTAAGGGACTCAATCTCGACATATCCGAGGGTCGCTGCGTAGGCGTTCTGGGTGCCAATGGCGTCGGCAAGACCACGTTATTGAAGCTCGTTTCTGGTCTCGCCCAACCCAGCGAAGGTGACATCAAGGTGCTTGGGCTTACGCCACGAGAGCGCTCGATAGAACTGTACCAAAATATCTTTTTGGTACCTGAAGAAATCGACTTGCCACCCATCAGCGGTTCAGCCTTTTTAAAACAGTTTACTGTGTTCTACCCAAAATTTGATAAGGCACTGTGCCAATCAATGTTGGGCAAATTTGACGTCGATGCCAGCAAGGTCTTGACCGAAATGTCCTTAGGCCAAAAGAAGAAGTTTATGGTTGCCGTTGCACTGTCTAGCGGTTGCCAGCTGATCTTGATGGATGAACCTACCAACGGCTTGGATATTCCGTCAAAGGCTCGGTTTCGCGACATCGTTGTAGCCCACCAAGCAGATGACCAAACCGTCCTTATCTGTACGCATCAGGTAAAAGACCTGGAGGCCATTATCGACTCGGTCGTGCTCATGAATAACAGCAGTGCGCATTGGTTGGACTTGGGTGAACTACCCAACAAGATTTCTCAGGTAGTGGGACCAACCCACAGTGCTGAAGCCTTGCATACTGAGACGCGCCTGGGCAGCCCATTGTCACTGATTCAGGGAAGGTCTGACCAACCAACAGACATTGACCTTGAACTCTTATTCAACACATTCCACAACAACTACGATGGATTGATGTCTGCAATCCATGAGGATATTTCACGATGAACCTGACTCATGTAAAACACCTGATTACAGCAAAACAGGCCTCTACCCCCCAGCGTCTCGTTAAGACTTTGGGACTGACCCTTGTTATTTTGGTCGCAGCCTTGGCGCTTCTCGCTTTTAAAGGTGATGCCAGCCTTGAGACTACATTCGGAACCTTTTCTATCGCCTTTCTGATTGTTGCGACCATTGAATTGGGTTCCCACACCTTTAACGAATACAAACAAAAAAATGAAGCCTACCGTTGGCTCATGCTACCCGCCAGCCAATTCGAAAAGTGGTTTAGCAGTTTCTTTACCAGCTTTTTGATCGTGCCGGTGGTCTTTATTGCGGTGTTTATCGCTGCAACGCTCATAGCCAACCTGCTCTTACTGGTCATGGGTGTCGACACCTCGGTTGAACTCCTCAATCCCTTTAGCGGCAGTGTTTGGGCGCTTATCAAGGGTTACTGGATGATTCACCCACTGTTCTTCTTTGCAGCCATCTATTTTAAGAAGCAGCCGATTCTGAAAATATCGGGCGCCATCGCACTCGTAGCCATTGCTTGGTCGCTGTACAGCCTCCTGTTGGTCAACCTGATGTTTACTGATGTGATGATGGAAGCCCAAAACAACCTACAGGGTGTGTCAAAGGAATCTTTTAAAGAAGTGGTCAACCAGCACTTTAGCTTTCTTATTATTAACGAAAGTGGTGCTCAGTTTGTATCCAATGCCTTTACCAAGACCCTGTTTTACACCGTATTTTTAGGCTACTTCGCATTCTTCTGGGGCCTGTCATTCCTACGATTCAAGGAGCTTGAATTATGACCCTCTTTGATTCAAGCAACGCCATATACCTACAGGTCGCAGACCTGATGTTTGAAAGAATTCTGACCAATGAGTGGATGGAACAAGAACGGATACCATCCATACGAGAGGTAGCAAGCATGGTCCAGGTAAACCCCAATACGGTGGCACGGTCGTTCACATTCCTACAGGAAAATGCGGTCATTTTTAACAAGCGCGGCGTTGGGTACTTTGTCAGTGACGACGGCAAGGCACAGGTCACCAAGATTAAAAAGACTGAATTTATACACACAAAATTACCAAAAATATTTCATGACGCGAGTCTGTTGGACGTATCACCAGAAGAATTTTCGGCCCTCTATTCACAATTTTTGGAAGCAAAATCATGAGCACATTGACCTATAAGATTCAAAACATGGCCCTCAGCAATAAGATCCTGGCGGGCGCTGTCTTTACCCTGTTTGCACTGACCACAGCAGGCTTGTTGTATCTTCGCCTTAACTGGGAAAATTACATGACGGTACTGCTGAACTAGGATCGGTATGGACAGGCAGAGATGCCAACACCCTGACACAGGTGTTGGCATTTTTTTTGGGTGTTGGATGCGTCAATTGTAGGCCGCCCTGCCTTGAAAATGGCATAGACGCATTTATGGAGAGCAGGGTTTTGAGCCTAGCATGAGACTTGAACGGCGCTGGGGTTTTGAAGGGAGCTGGGGTTTTGAGCTTGTATGAGACTTGGACGGCGCTGGGTTGGAGATGGGTTCCAATCAAAGTATGGAACCCACAGGGCTAAAGCCTACCGCATGGTTTAAGTACGGTACTCGACCTCGACATCATAGTCGCCATCGTCATCACCGTCGTCATCCGAAGAGATACCCAGACGCTTTTCTTTGCGGGCAACAGCCAACATTTCGATGCGGTCACGGGCTTCAGTTTCAACGGTCATTCGGTGGGCATCATCAGCAACCTTTAGACTTGGATCTAGGGCAAATGCTGAGGCCCGGTCTTCCAAATAGGTCATGATGTTTTGGCAGACCAAATCGGTGCCGTCGCTTTTGATGGCTGAGATACGGAATACAGGACCCGTCCAATTCAGGGCATCAATAACATCCTGACAACGCTGCTCCAATTCTTCTTCAGGAACCATGTCTACCTTGTTGAGTAGCAACCAACGCTCACGCTTCACCAATTCAGGTGAAAAACGCTCGAGTTCCTGTGCAATTGCAACCGCATTTTCCGCAGGGGTTACTTCGTCGTAGGGCGCCATATCAACGATATGAAGCAAAATACGGGTACGCACCAGGTGCTTCAGAAAACGGATACCCAAACCTGCACCTTCTGATGCACCCTGGATAATGCCGGGAATGTCAGCAACCACGAAGCTGCGCGAATGTCCGACACGGACCACACCCAGGTTTGGCACCAGGGTGGTAAAGGGATAATCAGCAACCTTTGGCTTGGCTGAAGACACCGCACGGATAAAGGTCGACTTACCCGCATTGGGTAGTCCCAAAAGACCCACATCGGCCAATACTTTCAATTCTAACTTGATACTGCGCATCTCACCGTCAGAGCCATTGGTTGACTGTCGTGGTGCGCGGTTGATAGAGGATTTAAAACGGGTGTTACCCATGCCGTGGAAACCACACTGGGCAATTTTGACCACTTCGCCATGACGGGTCAGATCACACAGTGTTTCACCACTGTCGGTATCGATGACTGAGGTACCTACAGGCAATACCAAATACAGGTCTTCACCCTTTTTGCCTGTCATCTCACGACCACGGCCATTTTCACCTGATTCGGCTCTGTAACGTCTGATATAGCGATAATCTACCAGGGTATTGACGTTTTCATCTGCGCGAACAAAAACACTGCCGCCGTTTCCACCGTCACCGCCGTCTGGACCGCCATCGGGAATATATTTTTCACGTCGAAAGCTGACGCAACCGTTTCCGCCTTTTCCGGCTTCAATATCAATGGTGGCTTCATCAACAAACTTCATAGGTACTCCAATAATCAGACGTCACAGCCAACAGGTGTGGCAGGTTTTCTGTTTAACAACAGTGGGAAAAGCCCTTTAAACAGGGCTCTCCCCAAAAGAATGCTATTTTACCAACAAAAAAGCCCTGCGACAGCAGGGCTTTTTATCACTGCTTGAGCGATTTAGCTAACAACAACGTCGATAAAACGACGGTTGTTACGAACGCCAAATTTCACAACACCAGGTGCAGTCGCGAACAAAGTGTAATCGCGACCTAGACGGGTGTTCTTACCAGCATGAAATTCAGAGCCACGCTGACGTACGATGATGTTGCCAC
>CAWUUZ010000101.1:0-11599 GCA_963925745.1 uncultured Pseudomonadales bacterium | reverse complement strand
TCGTTGGGATGGCCACGACGACATCGCAGCGGTCTGGGCCGATGACGCAGAATATGGGGTGGCCCACTGGCAATTCGGACATGATACCTACGGTTTTCGGGACAATGGCGACATCATTGCGATTCGTGCATCCGGTGGGCGTGAATCCTTGGTGACGCTATCGCTTGATGCCCGAGGCATTGCAACCGATATGAAAACCCTTGCCCTGCCCTTCGACCATTTTGACCATGTATCGGTATTTGAAGATCACTTGCTGGTCGTTGCTGGTTCGCCTACCCATAGCAGTTGCATCCTGGATGTTGCTATAGATACCGGACAGTGGACCGTGCTGCAACGCAGCCAGGGTAATTCACCGCCTTTGAATACGATTTCGGTGCCCAAAACGGTCACCTTCCCTACCAGCGATGAACAGATTGCGCACGGCTTTTATTACCCCCCCTGTAACCCGAGCTGTGTTGCGCCAACGGGTTCGCTGCCACCGCTACTGGTGTTCTTACATGGTGGCCCTACCAGTTCAACGACACCAGAATTGGATGTACGCAAGCAATTTTGGACCAGCCGCGGCTTTGCGATTTTGGATATCAATTACCGTGGCAGCACAGGCTACGGTCGTGCGTACCGGCAACAGCTTGATGGAAATTGGGGTGTCACGGATGTTGCCGACTGTGTTTGCGGTGTGGACTATCTGGTAGCGCAAGGATTGGCCAACCCAGATCAGATTGCCATTCGTGGCGGTAGCGCTGGTGGCTTTACCGTGCTTGCGGCCCTTGCCTTTACGGATACTTTTTCTGCGGGCGCCTGTTACTACGGTATCGGCGACCTGGAAGTGTTGGCTGGCGATACCCACAAGTTTGAAGCGCGTTATCTTGATGGGCTCGTTGGCCCCTACCCCGAGGCCAAGTCCCTTTACCGCGAGCGGTCGCCCATTCATGCCATTGATCGGCTCAACTGTCCCGTGATCTTCTTTCAGGGCTTGGATGATAAGGTCGTACCCCCCATACAGTCTGAAACCATGGTTGCCGCGCTAAAGGCCAAGGGCATTTCGGTAGCCTATCTGCCCTTTGAAGGCGAGGGTCATGGCTTTCGCAAAAGCGCCAACCTGAGATTGGCACTTGAATCTGAATGGTATTTTTACGGCAAGGTATTTGGCTACGATGTCAGTACAATCGAAGCGCCATTCGATTTCTAGTTGAACAGCGCTTTAGTCTCTCAATGTTGCCAAGGTGGTTATTATTGCGCGTTCAATTTTATATCTATCTTAGCTGGGTATTGGTAATAGGCGGGTAACGTTTTTGTCCCGACGGGCGCCCTGTATATCATGCTCCACGTCTCAACCATGCGTGTCAGGACGATATCCTGTGGTGGTTGGTATATACCAATAGAGACGACTTTTGTCGCATAGCCAGTAAGACTGGCTTCAATCTCCAGCGGCTGGGTGCCATTGTATGCATATCTGCGTTGCTTCGGAGAGTCATTGGGGTCTTCCCGTAGCAATTCAGGCGCTATAAGTTGCAGTGGGCTCACCCCCATATAGCTGCCGTTTATAGAAAGGTCGGCCCCTTGGGGTATGGTATTGATGGTTATATAGTAGGGAGTCGGCGGCACATAGGGCTGTGAGGAACAACCTACTAATAGGACCAGCGCAAAACCAAGAATAACGTTGGACAACCCGATTGTATTCGTTGACGACATTTTTGGTCTCCTTGTTTGGGTTCAACTCAATAAGAAAACCTAAAGGATATCCGCTACAACCCTCATGAACGCGCACCTAAAACCAGTTTCCATTGAAATAAATTGCGTTTGTGTGGGTGTTTCATTTTTCCATTTGGCAAAAACATTCTATTCCCGAATCTCAAGTTAAAGAATCAATCCGCTTGAAATCGACTCGCAAAACACTGACGTATATCAGACATATCTTAAGTAAGGTCTAATAACTGACATAATATTGACACCTTTGCAGGTGAAGGCCGTGGCTTTAGACAGGCAAAGAAACTTAAAAAGGCACTTGAATCCGAATGGTATTTCTATGGCCGCGCGTTCGGCTACGATGTCAGCGGTTACAGTGAGCCTTTTGATTTCTGATCCGCACAAACCCTCACACCCTAGGTTGTTCATATTAGGGGTTTCATAGATAGCAGCACCATTAGGTGCTGCGCGCTCGTTTGGGCAACCTGGGTTGGCTATCTGTACTTATTATTGAGACAAGCATTGGGTGAATTATCGCTTCGTGCTGACCGCCTATCTTGGCGACTCTAATACCCTCCCTTTTTTGGCTAGCAGATCAGCAAGCCAACCCCTCACTTCGGGTATTCGGCTACTTGGTCGGCTTTTAGCCTATTTTCGGTCTTTTTGAAAACCTGATAAGCATCAAAGCATGATCAGTTTGGTCCATGGCGCTCATCTAAGGGTCTATATTTAGTTATATATCAGCTTTGGAAATAATAGAAATCTGTATTCGAATGATCAACGGACCTGCTACGACAGGGTGCACCGAGGGGCAGAATTGCTCGATGTAGACATGCAGTGTTGATACACACTTAACTATTGGAAGGACTCTTAATATGAAACTTTTAAAACTGGCTCTACCCGTGCTCGCTACTGTTGGCCTCTTGGCCTCTATGGCAACCATGGCAGATACAACCGAAGCTTATAAACTGAGCCAAGGTGGAAAACTGTATGACAACTGGTTCTCTACTCTGATGGTTGCTGCACCTAGCGACACACACGTTTCGTATCCAGCTGATGCGAAAAAGAGTGGCAAAGACACATGGCGCTGTAAAGAGTGTCATGGTTGGGATTATAAAGGTGCTGCTGGTGCCTACAGTTCTGGTTCACACTTTAGCGGCATAAAGGGTGTCAGTGGTGTTGCAGGAAAATCGGTTGCAAGTATCAGTGCCATCATCCGTAATGATGCTCACGGTATTACTGCAGCAATGATTCCAGACGCAGACCTCGCTAACCTTGCGCTATTCCTAAGCAAAGGCATGGTTGATCCAACTCCCTATATCGTAGACAAGGTTGCTAAGGGCGATAAAGTCCGTGGCGCTGGCATCTTCGAAACTGTCTGTTCTGCCTGTCATGGCTTGGACGGTAGACTGATCAACTTTGGTGGCGATAAAATTGAAGTAGTGGGAACTGTTGCAGCTGGAAACCCATGGGAAATGTTGCATAAGGTTCTAAACGGTCAGCCAGGCACACCCATGCCAGCAATGCGGGCACTCGCTTTACAGGATGCACTCGATGTATTGGCGTATACGCAGACCTTGCCACAAAAATAAGCATTATCAATAATGCCAAGCAGCCTAAGGGCTGCTTTTTTTGGCTCTAAAAACCGCTATGCCTTCACGGGGTCTCAGATTGCAGGCAAAAAAAAGCAGCCCTGAGGCTGCTCTTTGGTATTGCGGGCACACAGACTATCGCTTAAGACCTGAACGAATTTCATCCAAGATACGTAACTGTGCGGTTGCTGCGGCCAATCTGGCTGCAACAGCTGCAAATTGCTCGTCCGCCTGGTGCTCGGCCAAGGCATGTTCTGCTTTGGTTCGTGCTTCCATGGCTTCCGCTTCATCAATATCAGCAGCACGTAAAACCGTATCTGCCAAGATCGTAATCATGTTGGGCTGCACTTCCAGAAAACCACCTGAAACGTACAGTACATCAGTCGTACCATCTTGCATGGTTAAACGCACAGGCCCAGGGACCAATGACGTTAGCAAAGGAGCGTGGCCAGGTAATATACCCAGCTCACCCATAATGCCACGAGCCTGTACCGACGCGATCAGACCAGAATAAATCTGCTCTTCAGCGCTGACGATGTCGAGATGTACGGTCATTGCCATGACTCAATACCTCCAGGTTAGGCGTTTTTACGCTTATTGAAAGCTGCAACCACTTCTTCAATGCCGCCTTTCATATAGAAATCCAGCTCGGGAATGTGATCGTACTCGCCAGCCAAAATCGCTGTGAAAGATGCAATGGTATCTTTCAGTGGAACATACTTACCAGGTGAACCTGTAAATACTTCCGCAACGTGGAAAGGCTGAGACAAGAACTTTTCAACTTTACGTGCACGGGCAACCAACTGCTTGTCGTCTTCTGACAATTCGTCCATACCCAAGATCGCAATGATGTCTTTTAGTTCGTTGTAACGCTGCAAAGTCTGCTGAACATTACGAGCAACATCATAGTGCTCCTGACCAATAACCAACGGATCCAACTGACGTGACGTTGAGTCCAATGGGTTAACAGCAGGATAGATGCCCATGGAAGCGATCTTACGATCCAATACCACGGTGGCGTCTAGGTGTGCGAAGGTTGTTGCTGGAGATGGGTCAGTCAAGTCATCCGCAGGTACGTATACAGCCTGGATCGATGTGATCGAACCGGTCTTTGTAGACGTAATACGCTCTTGCAAAGCACCCATTTCTGCTGCCAAAGTTGGCTGGTAACCTACCGCAGAAGGCATACGACCTAGCAATGCTGATACTTCAGTTCCCGCAAGGGTATAACGGTAGATGTTGTCAATAAACAACAGTACGTCTTTACCTTCGTCACGGAATTTCTCAGCCATTGTTAGACCAGTCAACGCAACACGTAGTCGGTTTCCTGGTGGCTCGTTCATCTGACCATAAACCATCGCAACCTTAGACTTCATAGGCTCAGCAAGGTTTACAACACCAGATTCCTGCATTTCGTAGTAGAAGTCGTTACCCTCACGAGTACGCTCACCAACACCAGCAAATACAGACAAACCGCTATGCTCAAGTGCGATGTTGTTGATCAATTCCATCATGTTGACGGTCTTACCAACACCAGCACCACCGAACAAACCTACTTTACCACCCTTGGCGAACGGGCAAACAAGGTCAATAACCTTGATACCGGTTTCCAACAATTCTTGAGAGTGTGCCTGTTCAGCATAGGTAGGGGCTTTACGGTGAATAACCGCACGCTCCTTCTCGCCAATAGGACCACATTCGTCAATGGGGTTACCCAAAACGTCCATGATGCGACCAAGCGTTTCATAGCCAACTGGAACGCGAATACCCGTTCCTGTGCCAGTGACGCTCAAGCCACGACTGAGACCTTCTGATGAACCCATGGCGATGGTACGTACAATACCGTCACCTAACTGCTGCTGAACTTCAAGAGTCACGTTGTGACTGTCGACGATCAGAGCGTCATATACCTTAGGTACTGAATCGCGTGGAAATTCCACGTCTATAACAGCGCCAATGATCTGTACGACCTTTCCGCTACTCATGATTTCTGTCCTCTATACTTTCTGCAATATTGAGCCAGTTCATTTTGCCTACCACTATACAGCGGCGGCACCACCTACGATTTCAGAAATTTCCTGAGTAATCGCAGCCTGACGTGCTTTGTTATAAACCAGCTGTAGCTGCTCTATAATGTCACCGGCATTATCGGTGGCAGATTTCATAGCCATCATCCGGGCGGCCTGTTCGCAGGCATTATTTTCGACAACTGCCTGATACACCTGAGACTCGATAAATCGGGTCAAAAGGCCATCGAGCAAATCCCGCGCTTCAGGTTCGTACATGTAGTCCCAAATATGCTTGCGCTTTGAGTCGTCGTCAGCAGCCTTCAACGGCAACATCTGATGGATGATGGGCGTCTGGGTCATCGTATTAATAAAATCGTTGTAGACCAGATATAAGCGGTCGATTTCGCCATTGGAATACTTATCAAGCATTACTTTGACACTACCTACCAAACTTTCAATTTCTGGCTGCTCACCCACGTGAGTGGTTGATGCAACAACGCGCGCTCCCAGGCTCTTAAAAAAGCCGCTACCCTTAGCGCCAATGGCACAGATGTCGACGCTGATGGACTGACTCGCCCAACTTTGCATCTCTTTCAGTACCTGCTTGAATGCATTGATATTCAAGCCACCACAGAGACCACGGTCTGTAGATACAATGATGTATCCCACTCGCTTGATCTCTCGCTCCTGTAAAAACAGGTGGCGGTATTCGGGGTTTGCGTTGGCCAGGTGACCAATCACGTTCCGAATTTTATCGGCATAGGGTTTGCTGGCCTTCATTCGGTCCTGAGCTTTACGCATCTTACTCGTCGCAACCATTTCCATGGCGCTCGTAATTTTCTGCGTATTTTTAATGCTTCCGATCTGAGAACGAATCTCTTTTCCGGCTGCCATAAATTTACCTCAGTCTCAAACAGGTCGGCCTGCTATTGCAGAACCGACCAGCCTTGGGTTACCAGGTTTGTGTTGCCACAAACTTCTCTAGCGCAGCTTTAAAAGTGCTGGTGACGTCGTCGTTAAACGGGCCATTTTCAACCAGATCTTTCATGAAATCGTTGTGTTCTGCATGCATATAAGCGTGCAGTGATTTTTCAAAGTCTAGGACCTTGTTGATCTCAACGGTTTTCAAGAAGCCATTGTTTACTGCAAAGATAGAAACAGCCATTTCTGCGATAGACATCGGAGAATATTGCTTTTGCTTCATCAATTCAGTTACACGCTGACCATGCTCCAACTGTGCCTTGGTTACGTCGTCCAGATCCGATGCAAACTGAGCAAATGCTTCAAGTTCACGGTACTGAGCCAAAGAAGTACGGATACCACCGGACAACTTAGACATCAGCTTGGTCTGGGCTGCGCCACCTACACGAGATACCGAAATACCTGCGTTCATAGCAGGACGGACACCCGAGTTAAACAGGTTGGTTTCAAGGAAGATCTGACCGTCAGTAATAGAAATTACGTTGGTTGGTACGAACGCAGATACGTCGCCAGCCTGTGTTTCAATGATCGGCAATGCCGTCAATGAACCGGTTTTTCCTTTTACTGCGCCATTGGTGAACTTCTCTACATATTCTACGTTCACACGGGCTGCACGTTCTAGCAGACGGGAGTGAAGATAGAATACGTCACCTGGGTATGCTTCACGACCTGGTGGTCGACGTAGCAACAGGGAGATTTCACGGTAGGCAACGGCTTGCTTAGACAAATCATCATAAATGATTAATGCGTCTTCGCCGCGGTCACGGAAGTATTCGCCCATGGTGCAACCACCATAAGGAGCGAGGAACTGCATGGATGCAGGATCGGATGCCGATGCTGAAACCACAATGGTATGAGCCATTGAGTCATGCTCTTCCAACTTACGAACCACGTTGGCAATCGTAGACTGCTTCTGGCCGATAGCGACGTATACGCACTTAATACCAGTCGATTTCTGACTGATGATTGCGTCTACGGCCATGGCTGTTTTACCAGTCTGACGGTCACCAATGATCAATTCACGCTGACCACGGCCAATGGGCACCATGGCGTCAACGGATTTGTAACCAGTCTGTACTGGCTGATCTACCGACTTACGTGCAATAACGCCAGGTGCAACTTTTTCAATTGCATCTGTTAGCTTGGTGCCAAGCTCGCCCTTGCCGTCGATAGGTATGCCCAGTGCGTCTACGACGCGACCCAAAAGTTCTGGACCTACTGGCACTTCAAGAATACGACCGGTACATTTGGCTTTTTGGCCTTCCTGTACGCCAAGGTAGTCACCCAGTACGATTGCACCTACGGAGTCACGCTCCAGGTTCAATGCCATACCGTAAAGGCCACCTTCGAACTCGATCATTTCGCCGTACATCACATCTGCTAAGCCGTGGATACGGACGATACCGTCAGTTACACCGACGACAGTACCTTCGTTTTTTGCTTCAGATGTTACATCGAGACCCTCGATGCGCTTTCTGATAATGTCACTGATTTCTGAAGGATTCAGTTGCTGCATGCCTGCTTCCTCTTTAGGAATACATTGCTTCTGCTAATTTCGCGAGTTTGCCAGTTACAGAACCGTCTATCACCATGTCGTCAGTGCGAATAATCACACCACCGATAAGGGATTTATCAACTTCTGTCTCTAGCTGAACGTCACGTCCCAGCTTGTTTTTTAGCTTCTCTATCAAAAGCGCTTCCTGCGTAGCCGTCAATGCAAATGCACTGGTTACGGTTACGTTCACGGAATGCTCTTCGTCAGCCCGGAATTTTTCAAAATGCACCAAAACGTCAGGCAATAATGCCAATCGTTTCTGGCTCGCCATGGCGGTCAACAAATTTTTGGTAACTTCACCTGCTTCAGGTGCGATCTCCAAAAGAAACGCAACATGTGATGCGTTTGTTGCCGCTGGGTTGCCCAGCGCTTCTTGAACTTTTGCTTCCAGAGAAACTGCTGCCAGAGTCGCTAGCGCGTCAGACCAAACAGCTAACGATGAGGCAGCCTTGGCTACTTCAAACGCTGCTTTCGCGTAAGGTCTTGCTAGTGTGCTTTGTTCAGCCATCGTGTTTCTCCTTAGAGTTCTGCTGCCAATTTATCCAGCAGGTCGTTGTGCTTTGCAGCATCAACAGACGTCTGAAGGATTTTCTCAGCACCGGCTATCGCCAGTTCAGACACTCTTAACCGCAGTGCTTCACGGGCTTGAACAGTCTCTTGCTCTACCGCTGCTTCAGCTGCTTTTAGAATCTGCGCGGCTTTTGCCCGGGCATCATCTTCAGCTTCTTCAACGATCTGAGCAGAACGCTTGTTCGCTTGCTCAACAATTTCCGCTGCTTGCAATTTTGCATCGCGTAATTGGTGAGCTGCTTTGTCTTGAGCCAGCTCCAAGTCTTTTGCAGCTCTATCTGCTGCACTCAGACCTTCAGCGATCTTTGCCTGGCGCTCTTCCATCGCGGTGATCAGCGGTGGCCATACGAACTTAGCGCAAAACCAGACAAATACTGCGAAGGATATGAGCTGACCAATCAAGGTTAGATTGATATTCACGGCCTATACCTCTTGGTTTCGGTTACACATGGTTAAATCTTGGCATCCGAAAGAGATTAAGCGACTGCGAAGATCAAGTACAAGCCGATACCAACTGCAATCATTGGGATCGCGTCAACTAGGCCTACTGCCAAGAAGAAACGGCCCTGAAGCATTGGTCCTAGCTCAGGCTGACGTGCAACGGCTTCTAACAAACGGCCGCCCAATACACCCATACCAATAGCTGCACCAAGTGCACCCAAACCCATCATGATAGCCGCAGCTACGTAGATCATTTCCATTTTTCTCTCCTAATTATCGGAAAAACTTAACTTTAGTGTTTTGAAGGTTTTAAAACCCATTTTCAGCTGACCAAAAGGTCTTTGGTCTGCAGAATTCTAGTGATCTTCGTGTGCCATGCTGAGATAAACAATGGTCAACACCATGAAGATATATGCCTGTAGCGTAATAATCAAAATGTGGAAAATTGCCCAACCGAGCTGCATAAAGCCCGCCAACACGCCCAAAAACATGCCTGCCGAATACATGATGGCGATCAAGATAAAGATCATCTCGCCTGCATACATGTTTCCGAACAGTCGCAAGCCTAATGATACTGGCTTGGATATCAAGGCAACCAATTCTAGGAACAGGTTGATCGGAACAAACAATGCCTGAACAAAGGGGTTGCTGAAGCTGAACGGCATAAATATTAATTCTTTAAAGAAGCCCATGCCCTTTACCTTGATGCCGTAAAAAATCATCAACATAAAGACACCGATAGCCATACCCATGGTAGCGTTTGGATCAGTTGAAGGCACAATCTTCTGGAATTCGACACCCATCAAACCCAAGAGGTGGGGCACCAAATCTACTGGCAACAGGTCCATCGCGTTCTGCAGGAATACCCAAACAAAAATGGTAATTGCCAGCGGAGCGATAAGCTTGTTCTTGCCATGAAAACCATCTTTGACCTGCGCATCGATAAACTCGACCGCCATTTCAACAAAGTTTTGAAAACCAGAAGGAACACCGGTTGTCACTTTTCTTGCAGCCATTGCGAACAGAGATAAAAAGATCACTGCCAAACCAAGAGACCAGACCATGGTGTCCACGTGAATGGCCATAAAGCCCATTGCTTTCGCTTCTGCCGCGTCATGAGCCAAACCCCATGTACCATCATGAGTCTGCCCATAGGTCAGGTTGGTTAAGTGGTGCTTTATATACTCGGTCGACGTTAGGGTTTCACTTACCATAGTCGTTTACTACCTCATTTACCGCCAAGCGGTCGATTAATCAAAATCGTGTACGAGATCAAGCCACCAATCTGCGCAAGCAGATACCCTATAAATAGGGCGGGTAGGCTGACCTCAGGCCAAAACCTAAAAACCAAGGCCAGTCCTGTTGCAAACAACAGCCACTTGCCCATCAGTCCTTGGTTCGTACTTAAATAAACGTGCTGCATCTGTGCAGCACCGCGATACCGAAAAGCCCGTATCGCAAAATATGTTTGGGGCAAAATGTAGAGCAACGCGCCTACCACCCATGCCATCGCAATCTTGAAATCGATTGCGGCCACCCCCGCACCTACAAGTGCGACTACCAACAGCTGACGTATAAACAGACCGGCTAAATCCGGCTTTGGCACCGTAGAGCCCTTGCTGCTGTTGGTTTTATTGGTGTCGAACTGGTGTTTTTTCATACTACAATTTGGCCGATTTTTGGCTGCCCAGTCGCCGCAGCGAACACTGATTTGGCAGATCCGCCAATTTAAAGCCGCCAAAGTATAGGGAGTTCTTTCGCGATGTTCAATAATTGCCCGTCATTGGAACACAATTACTTTGTGTTTCGACACAGACTATCCACCTGAGGTTCAATTCTGGCATGATGCCACAGGACGTCCTATGAAACTCCTTTTAACAGGTATTGGGGCAAAACGGCTGAATGCGAACAGGAGCAGAATAGATGTCACATCTCGCCATAGTTACAGGCGCTACGAGCGGTATCGGGGCAGGATTTGCACGTGAATTTGCCAAAAACCATGACACCCTATGGCTTATTGGGCGTCGCCGTGCCGAGTTGGATGCACTTGCCTTGAGCATCGAGTCCACTGAGCAGTGCAGCTGTGTGGTGATGGAAGTAGATCTTGGTGATGCAGATGCCTTGGCGCAGTTTGCAGACAGGATTCGCCAACAAGACGGTCTGGCGACACTGGTCAACAATGCGGGTTATGCAGTAGACGGCCTGTACCATGAGATGCCCTGGGAACAGCATGCGGCACTGTCTAATGTACACCTCATGGCAACCATGCAGCTGACCCATGCCGGACTCCCCGCAATGGTAAAGAACGGTGCAGGAACGGTCATTAATATTGCCTCTATTGCTTCCTGGATTCCCACACCCAACAGCCCACTCTATGGGCCCACAAAGGCCTATATTTTGAATTTCACCACCAGCCTTATGGCTGTTTATAAGCCCTTGGGTATCCGCATGATGTCGGTTTGCCCTGGATTTACGCGCACCGACTTTCACAGCCGCATGGGTGTTAATACTGCCCGGTTTTATAAGAACAGCGGATTGATGCGGGCAACAACGGTCGATGAGGTGGTTAACCAAGCGATGCATGATTTGGATACCGGTAAGATTTACAGCATTGCAGGTGCCAATTATCGGCTTATCGCCCGACTGCTCAAACTGCTACCAGATCGGCTGTTGCTGTGGGCGACAAGCAAGGACAAGCGTTTTAAACGCAAAGGTCCGCGCTAACGGTTAAAGCGCGCTTCAGCCTCTTCAAACAGGGTATTGAC
>CAWUUZ010000100.1:0-4505 GCA_963925745.1 uncultured Pseudomonadales bacterium | reverse complement strand
CACCTGATTGATGGTGATCTCGCATCAAACAATGGCGGTTGGCAGTGGTCTGCAGGTACTGGCTGTGATGCGCAGCCTTATTTTAGAATGTTTAACCCCAACCTCCAAAGCGAACGCTTTGACAAACAGGCGGTCTTTATCAAACGTTATGTTCCTGAGCTGGAAGCCGTTACACCCAAGGTCATTCATGCCCTCGGTTCTGGCCTGACAGCTAACGCTCCAACCATAGCGGGCTATCCTCAGCCCATGATTGAGCACCGTTTTGCACGCAGCCGTGCATTGACTGCTCTGTCTGTGTTAAAAAAATCGGCGCCTTAAATGCCTGATAAGACCGCACGCCTGTCGTCCTTTTCTGACGGCGCTTACGCCGCCAAAGCGCAGGCGTTTCTTGACTCGTTGGCACCCAAGTGTTCCAATGCCCGCCGCCAGTCTTACGGAATGCGGTGTAAATCCGCAGCGGACGCGCCACTGTAATCAGCCGTTAACAGCATGCTGAAAGCCAGGAGACGGGATTGGCTTATCACATCTGTACGCGCATGAATTACAGGAGAACAACATGCCTTCGATAACCAAACGAATGCTGGCTTTGCTGGTATTTGCCTGTTTTACCCTTACTACCCAAGCTGCCACACAATACCCACTCACCGTGATCGACGGTATGGGAAACACCGTTGTTTTGGCCAAAAAACCCATGTCTGTTTCATCGCTGTCGCTCTTTACCGATGAGGTGTTTCTAGACCTGTTGGATCCATCACGTATTGCCTCTATGACCTTTTTGGCCAGTGATGTCCATTATTCGAATATTGCTGATCGCTTGCCCAAAGACATGGAACTGCTCGATTTCAATGTAGAAGCCCTTATCGGTTTGTACCCTGATATTGTCTTTGCAGCGAACTGGAGCGAAGCGGGCAAGGTCGCGCAGTTGAAAGACGCTGGCATCGCGGTCTATTTGGTAGACACAGCGCTTACCATTGCAGCGGTTCAGGCTGAGATTCTCAAGCTCGCTACTGTGCTCGATGCGCAGGCAGAAGGCGAAGCCATCGTTGCGGAGATGAACGGCACATTGGCAGCCTTGGCGCCTCAGATTGCAGCCATTCAGTCGCGTCAGTTAACGGCGATAGATTACAACACCTGGGGTTCTGCAAGTGGTGTTGGCACTACCTGGAATGAAGTCTTAACCCGTTCAGGCTTGATCAACGCAGCAGCCAGTTTGGAAGTAGGGGACTATGGCCAGGTGTCGCTATCCAAAGAAACCATCGTGTCTGTCGATCCAGACCTGTTGTTTTTGCCAGGTTGGGTTTATGGTGATCCAGAAGGGGCCGCAAACTTTAAAAAGGCTGTTATGACAGATCCTGCACTGACCGATGTTAAAGCGATTCGATCGGGCAGCATCTATCAGGTTCCTGAAAAATTGGCGGGTAGTTACAGCCAGTATATCGTTGATGCCGTTGCCTATATCGTGGACGCAGTCAGCGTCACGCAGTGATGAGCAAGTGACAATGGTACAGCAGCAATCTGTGACAAGGGGCATAAAGACCTTTGTATTACTGGGTTTCGGCCTGGTGATATTGCTGGCGTACCTGTCCCTAGGGGCAGTATCTCTGCCCCTGTCTGATATTATCAACACCCTCATGGATGCCCTGTTGCACGGCGAAGATTATGCCCGTGAGCAACATCCCCGTGTCGTAGCCATTTTATTTTATATCCGTGGTCCACGCGCCGTTGCCGCTATTTTGGCTGGCGGTGGTCTTGCCTTGGCTGGCGCAGCGATGCAAGGGCTGTTTAAGAACCCCATGGCAAGCCCTGACATCATGGGCATCAGCGCAGGCAGTAGCCTTGGCGCTGTCGTTGCCATCACCTTTGGTCTTGCAGCCTATCATCCCCTGGTTATTCCGGGTTTTTCCATAGTGGGTGGCTTACTCACTGCCTCCTTTGTGTTTGCCCTGGCCGGTAGGGCGGGCGTGATGCAATTACTCTTTCTGATTCTTGCCGGGCTCGCTGTGTCGAGTCTCTTGGGCGGTGCCGTATCGGCAGTGCTCATGTTTTCGCAAGAGTATGAAATCAGCCAATTTATATTCTGGACCATGGGCGGTTTAGAAGGCCGTATGTGGCAGCATATTCTGTGGCCCGCACCCCTGATTTTGGTGGTGGGCTATCTCACCTTTCGCTTGGGTCAGCCGCTAAACGTGCTGTCATTGGGTGAAGAAAACGCCCATGGCATGGGTTTGGATGTGCAAAGCATCAAGTTTCGGGTGCTGCTCTATACCGCTTTGTTAACGTCGTTGGCAATCTCAATGGCGGGTCCGATCGGATTTGTTGGACTGATGGTGCCGCACTTTGTGCGGATGATCATGGGGCCCGACCATCGGGTGCTGTTGCCGCTTTCCATGTTTGTTGGCGCCACCTTTGTGCTGTTTTGTGACCTCTTGGGCCGCTGGCTGATAGCACCCTATGAAATTCGCGTCGGTGTGATTACCTCCATTGTGGGTGGCACCTATTTTGTCTTCCTGATCATGCGTTATTACCGCATGGGGAGGCTCATGTCATGACCGAGGGTTTTTTGGTCGTCAAGGACGTCACCTATGTGACCAAGGCAAAGTCCTTGCTCAAAAACGTGTCCTTTGAGGTCGGTCAGGGTGAGCTTGTGGGTATCATCGGCCCAAACGGTGCGGGAAAAACCACGCTACTCAAGACCATTATCGGATACCTCCAGGCCAGCAGTGGCAGCCTATGGATTCAGGGTCAGACCTTAGATTCAATGAGCTCCCACGACCGCGCCCGACGCCTAAGCTATTTGAGCCAGGAAACAGGGGAAGGCTTTCCCTTTGTGGTCAAAGACATCGTGGCTCTGGGTGCCTACGCGGCACAAAAACAGGGGCAGTATTCTACGGCAGCACTCAGTCAGCGGGTTTCAGACCTGCTGGCGTCCATGGATATTCTCCATTTGCAGGACCGTATCTTTACTGAGCTGTCGGGTGGTGAAAAACAGCTGGTACAGTTTGCGCGTTTGTTGTTACAGGATGCCGAATTGATGCTGTTGGATGAGCCAACGGCCAATCTCGATTTGGGTCACGAATTTGATTTGATGCACGCGCTGCGCTCGGAATGCGACAAGGGCAAAACAGCCCTGATCACCCTGCATAACCTCAACAGTGCGGCTGAGTTTTGTGATCGGGTTATTTTGATCGATCAGGGCGCCGTCGTTGCCGATGGCAAGCCCGATCAAGTCATTACCCAAGACATGATCCACCGCCTCTATACCGAACATGCGATGGTGGCGCTCAATCCCCATTCAGGCAACATCAATGTGTTACCCAAGCGTCGTGATGCTGCAGATGCCGGTATTCGCGTCCATGTTATTGGTGGTGCGGGATCAGCCATTCGGGTCTCTAAGCTGTTGCGGCGCCTGGGCTGCACTGTGACAGGCGGTATTGCGCATCAGGACGACAGCGACGCAGCCTATTGGCAAGCGGCTGGTATCGCCTATTTGGAAGTACCTGCCTTTGGTGGCATAGAAGACAGTGATTTTGTAACCGGCTTGGACTGGATTGCAGCAGCAGATGTTACCGTGCTCTGTGATTTCCCCATTGGTCTGGCCAATGCCCGCAACTTGCATCTGGCAGCAGCCAGCAAGAATTTGATCGTTTTGGCAGAACACGGTGACCAGCCCCGATTCTATGGTGGCGATTTACAGCTGCAATATGACGCCCTGCTTTCAGCAGCGCGGGTCGTGGAGTTTGAGGACTTACCGGCGGCAATCGCATTGAAGGTGGGCGAACCGCTTTCTTAGAGGCTAGAGCAGGCGGTTATGCAGCCATGTTTTCGTCCTTGCATAAAAAAGGCAGCCAGATGGCTGCCTTTTTCCGTTCTATCAGACGGTTTATGCAACCGAACTGTTTATGCAACCGAACTGTTTATACAACCGAGCTGTCAAACAGCTTGTCGAACTGGTCCATGCCTTCGTGGATCAAATCATCGCCGATGGTGAGCGGTGGTAAGAAACGAATCACGTTGCTGTAGAAACCGCAGGACAACAGAATCAAGCCATGTGCAGCTGCACCAGCGATGAGTTTGCCAAGCAGCTCGGGATTGGGCTGGTGTGCATCTGCATTCTTGACCAATTCCATCGCTATCATGGCACCCTTGATGCGAATTTCTCCGACAATCCCAGGGTGACGATCAGCAACAGCTTGAAGTCGTTTGCCAAATACCACGCCAATCTCGTTGGCACGTTCGACCAGATTTTCTGCTTCCATGACGTCTAAAACGGCAAGGGCTGCAGCAATGGCGACAGGTGAACCACCATAGGTGCCACCCAATCCGCCCGGCAGGGGTGCATCCATAATCTCTGCCTTACCGACTACGGCAGACAGCGGATAACCACCAGCAATACCCTTGGCCATGGTCATGAGATCAGGCTCAATACCTGAGTATTCAGAGCAAAACATTTTGCCTGTGCGTCCAAAACCCGTTTGGATCTCGTCGGCTACCAATACGATGCCATG
>CAWUUZ010000099.1:0-3301 GCA_963925745.1 uncultured Pseudomonadales bacterium | reverse complement strand
AACTGGGGTGCCATGTATCTTGGCAGCACCAAAACAGCGGCAATCAACCAGACAAAAAACCAGGCGTTTTTTAATCTGGGGTTACTGGGAAATGTGGTGTTGCTCATCGTTTTGTCACTCTACCCAACTACAGTGCCGGTTTATTTATCGCAGCTCTGGAGACCCGATAAAATATGCGCAGGATTATAGTGGCGCTTCTATGCTTTAAATAGCTTCAAGCCCCTTTGTTACCTAAAAATTGTCACGAGACGTTTACAACCAACGGTTTACTTGATGTACAGGGGTTTTAGCCCTGAGATATTCCAGTGTTGTGGTCCATAAGCGCCGTGATCAGTTGGGTTACAGCGGGTTCATCAAAAGGCCAAAACAGCGCCTGATCCAAAATCGGCACATAGAGAACAGGAATGTGGACACCATATCGCGCCAGCGCATCGGCATCTTCAGCAACATCTATCGCCTCACACACCAAACCATGGGATTGAAAAATAGGGGTAATCATTGCTTCTGCAACGTCGCACAGGTGGCAGTGGGAGGTATGAAAAAACTGAAACGCGACAATCACAGGCGAGCACTCCGAAAAACGCCATCATAGGCGCTATAGATCCATTGAGGCAATAGATTGATGGTCTGAGGAAGACAGATAGTGTCCAGAATCAGCTTAGCTAGTTTTAAGAGATATTTTCATTAGTGTATGTCGATTATTGTTCATTATGTAGGTTATCATATTGAATCCTGTGTTCTAGCACCCCCCTATTAGGAAACAGCCATGGCGCGATTAGACTCTCTTGTGATTTTCACCAGTGTGGTGAAAGCCAACAACTTTACCAATGCAGCACATGCCCTTGGCTTAACACCCTCCGCAGTGAGCAAGCAGATTTCATTGCTAGAAGACCGCTTAGGCATCCGATTGCTCAACCGAACGACCCGTTCGGTTAGCCCAACGGAAGCAGGCATTTTATTTTTTAACCGCTGCAACAAAATTCTCGAAGACCTTGAAGAAACCGAACACATGGTCCGCGACTTAGAAACGACGCCGCGCGGAACACTCCGCATCACGGCTACCCCAACCTTTGGCCGTAGCATGCTGATGAAAATATTTGCCGCCTTTTTACGGGATTACCCAGACGTTAACTTTGATTTGATACTGGCCGAAAAAAATCTCGATCTGGTTAAAGAAGGCATCGACCTGTCAATCCACCTGGGATCATTGCAGGACTCTCGACTCGTTGCAAAGGCGGTCGCCCGTCAAAAAGTTATTTTGACCGCAACAAAGGATTATCTTGACCGTTTTGGACGCCCTGAAAATCTATCGGATTTGGGTTCACACCACATGTTGATGGTTTCGGGTATCGACTACGCTGAACCACGGTGGATAAAACGCTTTATCAAGGAAGCAGGGCTCCAGAATAAGGAACCCCGATTTAGGGTCAATGATTTAGACACGATGTGCGAGGCAACAATTAACGATATGGGCATTGCCGCCCTGCCCCTTTACATGGTCAAGAAACACATCGAATCAGGTGCACTGGAGCATGTGCTGCCTCAGGTAAACTTCCCAAGCCGCACAATTCATGTGGTGTATCCTGAAAATCGGTATTTGTCGGCAAAAAGTCGCGCTTTCATAGACTTCATTGCCGACTATTTCACCGCAAACCAATTAAACGAATAACCTCATTTTACAAAGGAGGCAATTCCTTGGTCTTGAAAGAGCTGGTCTAGCGCGGCATTGATTGCTGCGTTTACCCACGCTTGGTTCTGGTTATTGGATGCCAAGGTGAGGACCTCATTGCTAATCGAGGCATTGTAGGTATTGGTATAGGTGCTCAGACCGCGAACAATTTCAACTGAAATACCACAGTAAACATCAACCTGATCCCGCACACCCTTCACTTTCACATAATCATAAGTCAACTCGGTCAGCTTCACTGTCCAACTTGTTGCAGGGTTTACATTGCCCAATTTGAATCCAGCTGACAGCAACCGACTTTGCAGATAGATGCTCATGTCTTCTGTTGCCCGGTTGTCTAACGACAGCGTACTGGTAGCCTTATAAATGCCACCACGACTACCGATATTGGTCGTTGATCGCGCATCCACAACCTGCAATTCTGCTATCGCACCCTTACCTGCCCATAGCGCAGATTGCGCTGGAGCGGCGTCAAAGGAAACCTGTTGTGGCGATTTTGCACACCCGACCAGCACCAGTGCTGTCACTAGGGCCAAGAAAAACTTCATATAATTTACTCCTACCGATGATTGGCATGACAGGCCACAACGCTGAAAACCACGCGAGCCCAGTTCAAATCCTTTTTAAGACAGCCATTGTCCGACGGGTCGACCAGCTACCCTGCCTTACTGAGCCACTGGCCTGCGGAATACCACCAAGCCAGCGTTGCTACAAACCGTTCTGTGAGGTGTAAGCTAATGTGCAAGCCACTATTTAGCAACACGAGCCGGCACAAACAGCCGATAACTTCGCTATTCATTCAGCTTGCGAACAGGTTAGACTGCCGCTATGGTCTATTTGGGTCACGTTTGGCCGATACGCACTTCTCATCTGGACTTTTATCATGAACGTCATACGCTTTTTTATTCCGGGATCCTTTGAAAACTACAACCACCTGCTGGTGTGCCCAGAAACTGGGGAAGCCATGGTTGTAGATCCCTTTGACGCGACCCTGGTTAGGGAACAGCTTATGGCAGTGGATGCGCAACTCACGGGCATTCTATTAACCCATGAGCATGGCGACCATACACGGGGTGTCGCTGAGCTGTTAGCGGAGCAGCCATTGCCCATTTGGGGGCACAGCGCAATCTCCTGTGTCGATCAGCCACTTACCGAGGGCCGAACCATTGCTGTCGGTCAACAGCAGGTAACTGCGTGGTTCACGCCAGGACATACCCACCAACACTTCTGTTTTCTGGGTGAAGATTCAGCCCATGTGCCCTATCTCATTTGCGCTGACACCCTATTCAACGCAGGCGTCGGCAACTGCCGCAGCGGCAATGTCGATGACTTATTTCACAGTGTGACCCGATGTAAAGCGGATCTTGCACCCAACACGCACCTGTACCCTGCGCATGATTACCTCTGTAACAACAGCAAGTTTGCCCTGACACTAGAACCCAGCAATCGGGAACTGCAGGCAACGCTGGATGACAACGTACGCTTAGAACCAGAGCAACGCCAGATAACCACCTGGCAACTCGAATTGGCGATCAACCCCTTCTTGCGGCTAGACAGCGTGGAACTCAAAACCCATGTGGCGCAAAAAACAGGGGCCTCCGTAGAGACCCCCTT
>CAWUUZ010000098.1:0-3098 GCA_963925745.1 uncultured Pseudomonadales bacterium | reverse complement strand
GCCACAGTGCCTTTTTGGATGACATAGTCTTATGAGTACGATAATCGTTTCTGATTCAGCGTGCGATTTGCCGGATGCCTTTGTTGCGCAAAACCCCATCGTTAAGTTGCCTTTAAATATTTACCTGGAAGGGAAGAAATTTGAAGACCGAACTACCGAGTTAGAGCGTTTAGCGATTTACCAAAAGGGATCACTCAATAAAAACCATGAAGCTACCACCAAACCCAATACACCGGAGCAGGCGTATCGCTTCTTTTTGAACGAGATTGCATCCCAATATGATTTTGCGATTGGTCAGACCGTTTCGGAGGCCGTCAGCCCCAATTTTGAAAACTGGATCATGGCTGCAGGAATGATAAAGCGGGACTACAACCAATTGGGATCAGCGGGTGGTCGAATGGGTTCCTTTGGTATCCGCATTATCAACAGTGGAACCGTCTTTGCGGGTCAGGGCATACTGGCCGCGTATTCGGCAAAGTTGGTTATTGATGGCGTTGGTAATATTCAGTTGCGGCGCGATATTGAACAATTCAAGCAGTATATTCGCACCTTTGCCGTGCCCAGAGATGCTGTCTATCTGAGAGACAGAGCCTTGCAACAGGGTGACAACAGTATTGGGCTGTTGTCTTCCATGGTCGGTCGGGCATTGGACATTTCCCCCATTTTGCGTTGTTATCAGGACATTACAGAACCGGTCGTTAAGGTGCGAGGACGGGTTGCGGCGGTTAATCGTCTCTTTGCCTATGCCGTGGAGCGAATCAATGAAGGGTTAAAGTCACCCTTTGTGGTTATCAGTGTTGCGGGTGATCCAACAGAGTTGAACCAGTATGAACAGTTCAATGCCTTGAAAATAGTGGCGAAGCTAAAGGATGTCCGCGTCATGACAACCGTAATGAACCTCTCTGGGGGTATTAATTTGGGTCCCGGGGCTGTCTCTCTTGCCTTGGCCACAAACAATGAAACAAGGGACCTATAGCATCATGAAAACCGTATTATTGGGTGGAACAGGGCTTGTTGGTGGTGCGGTATTGCAGGCGTCGTCGCCCCTCATTGCTGCGAGTCGTCGGGCCATTGTTGGCATCCCAGCGCATCACAGTGTTCTGGTGTCAGCAGATCTAGCGAAGGTTGATTGGCCAGAAGACATTGACCAGGTGATTTGCTGTCTCGGTACGACCCTCAAAAAAGCGGGTAGCAAGGAGGCGTTTAGGGAGCAGGACCTTGACCTCGCCCGCACGCTGTTTGAAAAGGCCCTCTCAAAGGGCGCAAAACGGTTGCTGTTGGTATCTGCGCTCGGTGCAGCTGCTGATTCCCGTATTCTGTATAGCCGCGTAAAGGGCGAGTTGGAGGCCGCGGTCGCGGCGCAGAATTGGCAACAGGTGGTTGTATATCAGCCCTCGTTGTTATTGGGAGACCGCTCTAACGATCCAAGACCCACAGAATTTTGGAGCCAAAAACTGGGCAAATTGATCGCACCTGCCATTCCTGCCCTGTGGCGTCCTATTGAAGCGCGGGTATTGGCTGGCCGTATTCTTAAAAACAGCCTATTACCCTTGGGTGAGGGCTTTACTCGGGTGCAGGGCAGTGCATTGTGGAAGTGATTGATGCTGTATTTAGGGATAAGATTTGTAGTATAAACACTGTATAGATGGAAACCCAATAAGAGGTAGTCTTTGTTAATGCCAGATTCTCAAGTGCTTATGCCCGTTCTTTGTGTGCCACACGGTGGCGGACCCTTACCCATTCTGGGCGAACCTTCAAACGATGACATCGCAGCTTTTTTAAAACGTATTGGTGCGAGCCTGCCAAAACCAAAGGCGGTCTTAGTCGTAAGTGCGCATTGGGAGACTGATGTGCCGACCGTTTTGTCGGTGGCGACACCTGCTTTGTTGTTTGATTACTATGGATTTCCGGCAGAAGCCTATGAGTTCACCTATCCCGTGACCGGCGCCCAGGCGCTTGCGGAAGAGGTAAGGTCTCTATTGACCACGGAGTTTGGCGAATGTGAGGTTGATACGCAGCGTGGGCTAGACCACGGCGTATTTGTGCCGCTCATGCTGATGTATCCAGAGGCTGATGTGCCTGTGGTGCAAATTTCGATGCTCACCAGCTTAGACCCTAAGGACCACATAAGAATGGGTCTGTGCCTTCAGCGTTTGCGGGCGGAAGGGGTCTTGATTCTGGGTTCTGGCATGTCTTTTCATAACATGAGAGACATGATGTCGGGCGCTGCCAACAAGCACAGTGCTGCACTTGCGCGCGAATTTGACCATTGGCTGGTCGATACCATGACCAGCAACGACATTGGCCCTGAAAAACGAGAAGCCTTGTTGGTGGATTGGGAACGTGCGCCCGCGGCGCGGTTTAGCCATCCCCGAGAAGAACATCTGTTGCCCCTCTATGTCTGTGCTGGTGCAGCAGGTCTTCATGCTGGCAATCTCACCTTTCATGAACCGGTATTTGGACGTCAGGTGTCGGGCTATATTTGGCGGGGTTAGACCTACAAAGGTAGGATAGATTAATATTGCCGATGTCTCTACGGTGGTTACGTACCAGGTTGCGAAACATAAAAATAAAAATACATCGTCTTTAGGCGAGGGCAATCACAATCACAGGAAGCGTTGCATGCTATCAGTTCGGGAAGCGAGTCTTTCTTTTGGTGGAATTCATGCGTTATCTGAACTGAGCTTTGAAGCAAAGCAAGGTGAGATAACTGCCATTATCGGCCCAAATGGGGCGGGTAAAACCAGCTTGTTTAATATCATCTCTGGATTTTATAAGCCGCAAGTCGGACGGGTCCTCTTTCAGGATCAAGATATTACCCATGCACGTCCCGATAAACGCGCTGCATTGGGTATTGCACGCACCTTTCAAAACATCGCCCTATTTCGCGGCATGACCGTTCTAGAAAACATCAAATTAGGTAGCCATAGCCGTCTGAAGTCAGGATTGTTTGATTCTGGTTTTTACTATGGCGCTGCCCGCAGAGAAGAAATTGCGTTGCGTAATGAATTAGAGCGCGATGTTATCGACTTTTTGGAACTCGATCATATTCGCAATCGTCATGTGGCGACGCTGCCTTATGGCTTGCAAAAGCGGGT
>CAWUUZ010000097.1:0-5239 GCA_963925745.1 uncultured Pseudomonadales bacterium | reverse complement strand
GGTAGAACCAAGAGCATGGAGAAGGTATCGCGTCCAAAAAACTTAGAGCGTGCCAAGGCCATTGCTGCCAGTGTTCCGAGCACCATTGCCCAAGCGGTAGCCACGGAGGCAACCTGAAGTGACAGGCGAATGGCTTCCCAGACATCCGGTCTGTCCCAGGCCTTTACAAACCATTTAAAGGTGAGCCCTGGTGGTGGGAACTGGTAGCTCTTCTGTTCGGTCGTAAAGGCGTAGAGGAAAATAAATCCCATGGGAATATGCAGAAACAACAGGCCGCTAATGGCTGCTATTTTGAGACCGAGGGGAGACCCTGTAGATTTAGAGTGCATCGAAAGCCCCTATACGTTTTGCCAAAGCCAAATAAACACCGATCACAAGAATGGGTACCACCGAAAAGGCAGCAGCAAAGGGCAGATTGCCCGCCATGCCTTGGTGCATATACACCACCTGACCAATATAAAGTGTGGAGTTTCCGATGACGCCAGGAATGATGTAGTCACCCAGGGTCAAGGAAAAGGTAAAGATAGAGCCTGCTGCGATACCCGGTAGCGCCAGAGGGAATATCACCTTTCTAAAGGTTTGTATCGGATGGCCACCGAGGTCAGCTGAGGCTTCGAGTAATGATCTGGGTATGCGTTCAATCGCTGCTTGAATGGGCAGGATCATAAAGGGCACCCACACATAGACAAACACGATAAAGGTACCGAGTCTCGAAAAGGACAGCGATGAGCCTCCGATCATGGGTATGGACAAAATGGCTTCCAGTACCGATTCCATGCCAAGAGAAGCAAACACCCAACCAATCACACCCTCTTTGGCCAGAATGAGCTTCCAGGCATATACCCGAACCAGATAGCTCGACCACAGCGGTAGCATCACTGCCAAATAAAACAGTGCCCGTGTTTTTCCTGAGGTATAGCGCGCCATATAGTAGGCAATCGGAAAGGCGATGGCCGCACAGGCGATCGTCACCAGGGTTGCCATGATCACTGTGCGTGCAATGACATCCATGTTGGCGGCTTGAAACAGATCAATAAAGTTCTGTATGCCGACTTCATGAATGACCTGACCGCTAAATTCATCGAGGCGAAACACTGACTGGGCGAGCAGATTAAATAGCGAGCCCAGATACACCACACCTAGCCATAGGGCAGGTGGCAAAAAGAGCACCATAAAGAAATAGTGCGGACGGATATAAAACCAGGTAGACAGCCGACGTAATCGTCCTGGCTGCAAGGGTAAAGCAGCCGTAGTCACTTTGTGTCCCCCTTAATGGCATGTACGGCACTGTCGTCCCAATTCAGAGCGACACGCGTATCCCGTGCAAAGCGGTCCGCAGGGGCCAGGTTGCCAAGGTTGGGTTGGTTCACCGTCAGTGTCAGGCGGTCATCAATAGCGACCTGATATCGGATATAGGGACCTAGATATTCGTGCTCAACAACCCAACCGGTTAGACGGTTTGGAACTGACGCATCGGCCGCGCTGATCTGGATGCGCTCTGGTCGTAACATGGCAGGGCCATCTATGCCTAAGATGCTTTTGGCTTGCTCGTCCTTTAACAGGTTGACGCTGCCGACAAAGCTGGCCACAAATTCAGATGCTGGGCGGTCATAGACATCGTCGGGGCTGCCAATTTGCTCAATGCGACCCTTGTTAAAAATACAAATACGGTCACTCATCGACAAGGCTTCTTGCTGGTCATGGGTCACAAATATAAAGGTAATGCCTACCTGACGCTGCAGGGTTTTGAGTTCAATTTGCATCTGTTCACGCAATTTGAGGTCAAGTGCACCTAGGGGTTCGTCAAGGAGCAGTAATTTGGGTTTGTTTATCAGTGCGCGTGCAATGGCAACGCGTTGTCTTTGACCACCTGACAGTTGAGACGGCTTTCGATCTCCGACATCGGGTAGGTGAATCAGCGACAGCATTTCGTCAGTACGTTCATAACGTTCTTTGGTTCCAACGCCAGATACCATCAAGCCGTAAGCGATGTTGTCGCGCACGTTCATGTGGGGGAACAGGGCGTAGTCCTGAAATACGGTGTTGACGTTGCGCTCATAGGGTGGCTTTTTGGCGCAGTCTTCTCCCAAAATTTTGATGGTGCCAGAACTTTGAAATTCGAATCCTGCCATCATGCGGAGGCAGGTGGTTTTTCCAGAACCAGAAGGTCCTAATAGGGTGAAAAATTCACCGGCTTCAATATCGAAACTCACTTTGTCTACGGCAACGACGTCACCATACAGGCGAGAAACTGACTCAAAGGAAACAGCTGACATAATGTTCTCATTCAGATAAATAAATCAAAAGAAAAGGGCGCCCCGAGGCGGGGCACCCTAGAGACTATCGACCGCCTAGGACAGCAATGTAGTCTGAAACCCAGCGATAATAAGGTACGCATAGGTCTTGCGAATCACACTTGCTGACAGGGGTGCGCCAGAAATGAATCTTATCGAATGATTCATAACCGTTCGCTTTACAGCCTTCGTCACCGAGCAGTGCGTTGCCAGTACAGGCAGCAGGTACAGCAGGTACAGATCCAAACCAAGCAGCAAGATCGCCCTGTAGTTTTGGATTAATTGAATGCTCTAACCAACGGTATGCACAGTTAACGTTTTTCGCGTCAGCATGTAGCATGGTCGAGTCAGCCCAACCAGTAGCGCCTTCCTTTGGAACGACAGCATCAATTGGAGAGTCTGTCTTCAGGATGCCTACTTGGAAACCCCAAGAGCTAGAGGCGACAATACCTTCGTTTTTGAAGTCGTCAATCTGTACAAAGGCATCATGCCAATAGCGACCAACCAATTTACGCTGTACGCGTAACAGAGCAAGTGCTTCTTGGTACTGTGCTTCGTTCAATTCATAGGGATCTGTGATGCCCAGTTCTGGCTTCACGCTCATCAGGTAAAGGGCTGCATCAGCAATGTAGATAGGACCATCAAATGCCTGAATACGACCGGCGTTAGATTTTCCGTCTGACAACATCTGCTCTTCAAATACCACTGACCATGAATCAGGCGCAGTCGGGAAAACGTCTGTGTTATAGGCCAGAACGTTATAGCCCCACTGGTAAGGTACGCCATAGTGCTTTCCGCCAACGGTGTGCCATGCAGATTCTTGCAGGCGCGCGTCGACGTTTTTGTAGCTAGGGATCAACTTAAGGTTCAGTTCTTGAACCTTGTTGCCTGAGATCAGACGCAAGCTGGCATCACCCGATGCCGTTACCAGGTCAAAGCCACCTTCATTCATCAAGGCAACCATTTCATCAGACGTTGCCGCTGTTTTCACATTCACGGTACAACCCGTGTCTGCTTCAAAGCCAGTGACCCAGTCAAAGCCGGGATCAGTAGCACCACTTTCAATATAGCCAGCCCAGGCAACAATGTTGACCTGACCTTCACTTTTGCCAAGTTTCGTTACCATGCCAGCAGCCTGTACAGGGCCGCTTAACATCATGGTGCCGATTAGAAAGCTGGCGCTTATCTTTGCCGATAGGCGTGTGTTTATTCTCATTGAGTTGATCTCCATAACATTATTGTTGTTATTTCGTACAGAAAGTACGTGGATGAAGTGTAATGTTTCGCTTTGGCGATAGATAATACTATTTTTTGTAGGGTAGCCATCGATTAAATCTATGGCTAAATGTGGGATGGGTTCTTAGATCGGCTCTGATCGCGCGCCACATCGATGAATTCTTCGGTCTCCCAGCTCAGCTTAGAGCCTCTGCGCCACACCAAACCGATGTCGATGCTCGGAATGTCTTCTCGGATATTGCGGGTTTCAACACGCTGCATTTCCAGTGTCCAGGGTCGGTAGGCAAATTCGGGTAAAATGGCGATACCCATAGAGGCACCTACCAGGTTACGAACCGCTTCAACCGATTCTGTTTCTAACACCGAACGTGCGGTTTTGTTATAACGTCGCCAGGTCGGGCCGATAATCTGATCAATCTTGTTGGCGGTCAGGGTGATGAGCTGTTCATTGGCCAATTCGGTTAAGCTGACATCGGTTTGCTTAAAGAGTGGGTGGTTGACAGGAAGCCACACCTTGAGTGGTGAACGGGTGAGTGTCTCCATTTCAAAGGCATCGCGTTCTTGCATCTGCTGTAGCATAAAGATGGCGACATCAATTTCACCATTAACCAGCTGGTGTTCAAGGTAGACCTGATCGTCCTCAACCAGCGTGATCTTGACGCCCGGAAAGTGTTGTGCAAAACGGCTTAGGGGCTCAGACAAATAGTAACCGGCAACCAAGCTCGTCACACCAATGGTCAGGTGTCCTGTGTCCTGGGTCTTGCCCGCGGTAAGGCCCTGGGCTGCATCGGCCACTGAAGCCAAAATTCGCCGAGAGGAGATGAGGAATTGGTGGCCTTCGCGGGTCAGGGTGACGCCGCGGTGTGAACGCAAAAACAGGGTGGCGCCCAAGGCCGATTCCAACTCCGCGAGGGCATTGGTGAGTGCCGACTGAGACAGATAGAGGCCACGCGCAGCTTTGCTCACAGACTGGGCTTCAGCGACGGTTACAAAGTAGCGAATCTGTTTTAGCGTGAAGTTCATAATGCCAGCCATCTCGCGCGGGTTGCTAGGGAGTGACGTACCAATTTAGGTCGCAGACCCTGAGGGGTATGCAGCAACAAAAGGTGCGTGGAAAAAACACAGCATAGAAACTTCAGGCGGTGATGTCTATTGCCGATAGCGACGGATGGGCTGAATGCCGACGCACTGGCAATCCTAGGTGGGGAAATTGCTCTCTAGCTCAGGATGCTGGGCGACCAATTTTTGTCGCAGGCGTTGACGCAACGGGCTGTTTGCCGGTTGTGTTAGATAATAGAATTCGCCCGCATCAATGTTGAGCTGGTCTGAGAGTTCTTGAATACGCTGTGACTGCGATAGCGATTGTTTGTCTTCAAGCAATATCTGATCGGGAATAGACAGTGTCTCGCCCGCAGCGATGCGTTGCATCAATGCGCGGTAACTCATTTCAAAAGCCGGCCAGACGTTCTTTTCGCTACCATGCTGTAACCGCCAAAAACCTGTTTCACGCGCTGCGTGGTAGACGATGGGATGGCTCCAGGCAAAGGTTCTGGGGTCCTGTCTGCACTGGCAGGCTTGCTGGTAGGCAGCAGCGGCAGTGGGTACGCCCATTTCAGCTGGGGAAGGGAGCAGCATGGTGATAAATTCAGCAATGGCAGGCGGCCAGGCAAAGGTGAGTTTGCAGGTATGCAACGCCTTGGCCAGCTGTT
>CAWUUZ010000096.1:0-5238 GCA_963925745.1 uncultured Pseudomonadales bacterium | reverse complement strand
CCATTTCGTCGGGCATCGCCCACATGCCCTTGCCAATCTGTGCCTTGCCAACAAAACCCGTTCTCAGAGCGACATCAACATTGCGGTTCTCATAGCTTGATATCCAGGCAGATTTTTTCATCTCGCCCTTGGGCACCATAGGGCCAGCGTGCATTGCGGTGTGAATTTCATCACCGGTGCGGTCTAGGAATCCGGTATTGATAAACACAACGCGGTCCTTGGCGGCATGTATACAGGCCTTTAAATTGGCTGAGGTACGTCGCTCTTCATCCATAATGCCCATTTTTAGGGTATTGGGTGCGAGCTTCAAAGCGGATTCAACGCGATCAAAGAGGGTGTTTGCCAAGGCCACTTCATCAGAGCCATGCATCTTGGGTTTTACAATATAGATGCTCTTGGTGCGTGAATTCGACAGGTCGCCGGTTTCTAACAGATCATGGAGCGCAGCAAATGACGTCACCATGGCATCCAACATGCCCTCTGGCACTTCCTGACCGTCAAACAACACGGCATCGGTTGTCATGAGGTGTCCCACGTTGCGAACAAACATCAAACTGCGACCATGCAAACGCATGGATTCACCCTGAGGAGTCTGGTAAATACGGTCTTGCGACAGCCGACGTGTCAGGGTTTTTCCACCCTTGTCAAAGCTGTCTTGCAGGTTACCCAACATCAGTCCAGCCCAGTTGCGGTAAACTGCGACCTTGTCGTCGGCGTCTACTGCAACAACGGAATCCTCACAGTCCATGATGGTCGATACGGCTGCCTCAACCACGATATCCTTCATGCCTGCAGGGTCCGACTTGCCAATGTGGTTGGTTGTGTCAAATTGCATATCAATGTGGAGGCCGTGGTTTTGTAACAGCACGGATGTGGGCGTTTCAACCCTGCCCTGATAGCCGACAAATTGCGCGGCATCCTTCAAAGCCGATACCACACCCTTGTCTAAACGCACCTGCAACGCTGCACCCACAACCTCATAGGCAACGGCATCGGCATGAGAGCCCTGCGCAAGGGGCGCTGCCTGGTCTAAAAACTGACGTCCAAAGGCGATGACCTTGGCACCACGCTTTGGGTTGTAGCCCTCTGAGGATGCTGCAGCGCCATCTTCGTCACCAATCACGTCGGTACCATAGAGCGCATCATACAAACTGCCCCAGCGGGCGTTGGCTGCATTTAAAGCAAAACGGGCATTCTTAACGGGTACCACCAGCTGTGGTCCCGATAATAGGGCAACCTCTGCATCAACATCCGTGGTGCCGATTTCAAAGTCGGCCACTTCGGGTTCAAGGTAGCCAATGGATTTGAGAAAGCTGTGGTACGCCTCGATATCGACAACCGTGCCCGGGTTCGATTGGTGCCATTGGTCTATCGCGTATTGAAGGCTGTCGCGTCGGGCCAAGAGTGCGTCGTTGGTTGGTTTTAAATCCGCAACGATGGATTCAAATGCTTGCCAAAAGTGCTGTGGCGAAATGCCAGTACCCGGTGCAATGGTTTCTGAAATTAAACCATAGAGACGTTCTGCAATCTCTAATCTACCTATTTGAATACGTTTCATCGTGAAAACCCAAGCCGTGGTGAATGGAAGAGCCAAACGCCTGTCGCATTGAACTCATAATCTCTTGGGGCAAGTTTAGGGGTCGCATAGGCAATCATCAATATAAATGCCATTTATGTAATGAATGTTTGGCATCATTTAAAATGATGTAAGTAGGGCCGCTTTTAAAACTGCGGTTCCGATATGGTCGCAGCTACCTCGGCAACCAAGCCACGCATCCATTTGTGGGCTGGGTCATGATGTAACAAAGGACTCCAGACCATCTTCAACGTTAGGGGTGGCATATCAAAGGGTGGCGCCTTGACGACGATATTGGGATTGTTGCGCTGTAGGTGTGCCAACCGCGATGGTATGGTCACCACCAGGTCATCTACCTCAGCCATCAATACCGCTGCCTGATAGTGTCTGGTAAATACCCTAATTTGCCGCTTTTCTCCCAGACTGCCCAACACCTCATCAACAAATCCCAACCGCTGCACATCGTCGGGGTTCACGCCAACACCGACACCAAAACCGGTCTTACTGACCCACACATGCTGCGAATCCATATAGCTGCGCAGGTTGAAATCTTTGGCTATGGGATTGTCTGGGCTCATCATGCAGCAAAAATGGTCCGACCAAACGGTGATTTGGTGGAATGACTGTGGCAAGGACGTAAAGCGGTTGATGACCATATCGACTTTGCCCTGTTCGACATCGGTATAGCTCACGTCACTGGGTGTCATGATGTCTAGGGTAATGCCAGGGGCATCTTCACGCATCCGGCGTAACAGCGGGGGAATCAAGGTGGATTCGGTATAGTCACTCGCCATGATACGAAAGACCCGGCGACTCTCTTTTGGGTCAAAATCATGTCCGGTTGCCAAGGCGATTTCTAACTGACGCAGGGCATCACGAATCAGCGGTTCTAACTCCTGAGCGCGCCCCGTTGGCGACATACCGCCACTGGTTCTTACCAGCAGTGGATCACCCAACAACTCTCGTAAGCGTCGCAAACCGTTGCTCATCGCCGGCTGGCTGATACCCAAATGCTGTGCTGCACGTGTCACACTCTTTTCGCGTAGCAAGACTTCCAGATACACCAATAGGTTCATATCAATGCGATTGAGTTTTTTCATCGGCCTGTTCTCCTGCGAGCAACCTGTTGGCATATCCATTCATAGCATGAATGGTTAGGGGTGCCATAATAGTTCAGGCAAATGGCCATGCCAAGCAGATCTTTGGATGCGCTGCAGGTGCAGTTTCTTGAGAATGATGAGAAACAGAGCGGAAGATCAGCCCCAAACGTGGCGACCGGTTGCCACATTCAGGGTGCAAAACCATAGGGATAATTGTCTAGAGCACTTCAAAACCATAGAGGGTGTTGACTTCGCTACGGGGGCTGGACGTGACTTCTTCAACCTGCGAGAAATTGGGTCCACGCGCAATTTCGCACAGCACCGCTTCAACCGATTTATCGTCTCCCTGAAGGAGAAATTCGACATTACCATTGGTCAGATTTTTGGCAAATCCGAGCACCTTGTTACTGGTTGAATGGCGTTTGATAAAATACCGAAAACCCACGCCCTGAACCTTTCCAACCACAATACCTTGAACAGTCAGCATAAACCGCCTCACTCATTAATTTCATAAGCGTATAGTGCACCGCAAAATACGCCCAAACAGTGTTCGCGGCAAGTCTCTTTATTCCAGTGCATGTCGTCAATCTGTGCCACAAAGGAGACATTTCAATGACTGTCATCCTGCATTGACAGCAATGGGACCTGGTAGAGAAATGGCCAGCCCCTGAACTACCGAGAACACCGACAACAACAGGACAAAACAACCGCTGTCATCTGCATACCAAAACGGTCAATACCGACACCGGTAACCCAATGTAATGGCAATCTATAGGTCTTTGCCTGCGTACAAGGCGATGACTCTGCGATACAGGGCATCGACTTGTTGGGCTATTTTCTCAGTTGAAAACTGCGCAGCAGTCGCCATGGCTTGCTCAGACATAAACGCCATGTGTTCCGGGTCATCCAGCAAGGCACCGAGCGCCTGTGACCAGTGATCGGTACTCTCAGATACCGTTAGGCCATTTTCACCGTGACGCACCACATCGTTCACCCCACTTGCCCGCACGGCCACAACGGGACAACCCGCGGCCATCGCCTCTAATAAAACCATGCCCTGCGTTTCTGACGTCGACGCAAACACAAACAGATCGGCGGCCAGATACGCCAATACGACCTGTTCGGGCGCCACCTTACCCAGCAACCGAATGCGATCGCTCATGCCGGCAGCGGCAATCCTCTCTGTGAGGTGGGCATGCTGTGGCCCATCACCCACCAGCACGCACACAAATTTCTGGGTTGTTTTGCGGTGGGCTTTTATCAAGCCATCGACAAGAAAATCGATATTCTTCTCTTTCGTCAACCGCGACACACTGATCAATAATTTCTCGCCTGGCGCGGCATATTGCAGCCGAAATGCCGCAATATCTGCTGCACTCCACTGCTGATATTCATCCAAATTAATACCGGTAGGAATCGCCTCAACGAGCGCACTGACGCCCAAATTACGGAGATATTCTTCTGTTGAAGCAGTCGGGGTAATGATCGCATCACAGTGGTTGGCAAACCGCTTTACCAACATGTGTGCAAGGCTGTTTTTGAACACCCGCCCAGGCCCTGGAATGTAGTGGGTATAGTGTTCTAAACGGGTGTGGTAGGTAAATACCAAGGGTTTATGGTGCTTTTTGGCCAACTGCAGTCCGCGCAAACCCAAGCCCAAAGGATGGTGCACATGCACGACATCCACCCTGTCTGCTGGAAATTGCTCGGCGACGCTGTGATGCCAGGAACGCGTCAGTGGAAACCGCTCTTTTTGGGTATAAAACCATGTTGGCACCCGAACGACATCGTCATCTGAGGGTGGGCTGTCTGTTTCATATTCGGGCACAATCAAACGCACCTGATTGCCAAGGGCCTTAAGACCGCGCATCAATCTATGAACAGAGATGGGCACCCCACCAATGTAGGGCAAATAATTATTAGAAAACATCACCACGCTGAGCGGCTCTTTTTCATCACTCTCTGGGTGAAAATCAAAATCTCGATACAGGTGCTCTTGTTTTTGAATGACAACAAATAGCCGCAGCAAAACCATGCCACCGATGCCCAAAACCACCAGCCAGTTGAAAAAACTCATATACACAAAGGAGTGCAAAAACAACTTGAGGTTTTCCAATCTGTTTTGCCACCGCCCGCCTAGCGCAGGAACCGAAATGGGCTGTAGCGTAACGCCCGTATCAGTCACAGAAACCTGAACAAACTGGTAGCGCTCATTCCGACCCAAAATAAGCCCGCCACCGTTACCACTGGATGCGAACAGCACACCTGACAGGGTCTGTTGTTCAACGGCATGGCCATTGTCACCAAAGACCACCGACACCTGATAGCGGCTAAACAGCTCCTGCAATTGCATAGCAACATCAGGGGCTATCAGACCATCGCTATGGTCTTTGTCTGCGACTGGCCATTGAACCGGCGCCTGATTCATAAACACAAAACGGTGACGTATCTGGGGTTGGGCCGCCATGACCTGTTCGAGCCAGTAAACCTGCCATTTCCATTGGGTAGCGCCACTGCTGTCTAAAAAGATAAATTGGTCCTGACCGGCGACAAAGGCATAGA
>CAWUUZ010000095.1:0-3012 GCA_963925745.1 uncultured Pseudomonadales bacterium | reverse complement strand
TTCCTTGGTGCCGTGCAAGACAGCGTCTTTGAAATGCTCAGGTTGGTCTTTCCAGGGCGTTTCAAGTGCGACCCTGTAGTGAGACGCTAAGGCCTCAAGCTGTGAAAAATAATAGAGATTGCGTCGGTCCCAACCGGGTATGGCCCCTTCTGGCAAGCTACGGGTTTCATCAAACAGAATCTTGTTGAGATCAAAGAATTGTTTGAGACCCAGACCGTCACAGGATTCACAGGCACCGGCCGGATTGTTAAAGGAAAACATCCGGGGTTCGAGTTCAGGGATGCTATAGCCACAGACAGGACAGGCAAAACGCGATGAGAACAGCAGTGGCTTTAAGGTATCGTCCATAGACACGATGACCGCGATACCATCGCTAAGACCCAGACAGGTCTCTAACGATTCAGACAGTCGGATGCCGATATCTTCACGGACCTTGAATCGGTCAACGACAGCTTCAATGCTGTGTTTCTTTTTCTTGTCCAAAACCGGTAGGTCGTCAATATCGGTCACAATGCCATCGATACGCACGCGCACAAAACCCTGGGTACGCAAATCATTGATCACATGGAGGTGTTCACCCTTGCGGTCTTTGATGAGCGGCGCCAATAGCATGACGGCATGGCCTTCGGGCAGCTTTACTATTTGGTCAACCATCTGTGAAATGGTTTGGGCTTCAAGCGGCTCACCATGGGTGGGGCAGCGTGGTTCGCCTGTGCGTGCAAACAGCAGGCGCAGGTAGTCATAGATTTCAGTGGTCGTACCCACGGTCGACCGTGGGTTATGGCTGGTCGTTCTTTGCTCGATCGAAATAGCGGGACTGAGACCCTCAATGTGATCTACATCAGGTTTTTCCATCATGGATAAGAACTGTCGCGCATAGGTAGAGAGTGACTCTACATAACGTCGCTGACCTTCTGCATACAGAGTGTCAAAGGCGAGTGATGACTTGCCTGAACCTGAAAGCCCTGTGATCACAACAAGCTTGTCACGGGGGATGTCGACGGAAATATTTTTAAGATTATGGGTGCGGGCGCCCTGTACTGAAATCTTGTCCATGAATAGCCTGTGTGTTTCGAGAGCATAAAAAAAGGTAGAACATGATACTGTAATTATGTACAGTTTTAAATGATGTTCTAAAATATTGGATCATTATACGCATTCTTTTTGTTAATATTATGTGTTGCTGTTTAATTTAAACAAAGAAGGTGTGATGTCCTCTCAAATAAGTAAAGAATCCATGAGCCCTGCTGAAAAACGCGCGCTGGTTGGATTGGCCAGTTTATATGCGTTTCGTATGGTCGGGTTGTTTATGGTGTTACCCGTTATGATGACCTATGGTATTTCCCTGACAGGTGCAACAGCTGCTTTGTTGGGTCTTGCCTTAGGTGCCTATGGCATCACACAGTCGCTATTTCAGATTCCGCTGGGTTGGCTGTCTGACCGCATTGGTCGAAAGCCCGTGATTGCCGGCGGTTTGGTTATTTTTGCTCTGGGCAGTGTTATTGCGGCATTGGCAGAAGATGTGAACATACTGATACTAGGCCGCATTTTGCAGGGCTCGGGCGCAATCGCAAGCTCTACAATGGCCTTGTTAACCGATTTGATGCGAGAACAGTTTAGAACCCAGGCCCTTGCAGCCGTGGGTATTACCATTGGCCTGTCATTTACGGTGTCGATGATGATCGGTCCTTGGATCGCTTTGGTATGGGGATTTTCCGGTATTTTCTGGCTGACCGCACTGCTCTCAGTGTTTGGATTGGCGGTGTTGTTTTGGTTTGTACCCAGTCCAGATCGCGACAGTGGTCACCTTGCGAACGGACATTTCTTTCGCGATGCAGCTCGGGTATTAAAAAATCCTGATTTATTACGGCTGGATTTTGGTATCTTTGTTCTGCACATGGGGTTGATGGCGACCTTTATCGTGGTGCCACTTAGTCTTATGGCCGGTGGTTTGGCAGAGCAGTATCACGGTTGGCTCTATGTACCTGTTATGGTTGTTGCTTTTCTGATGATGGTGCCCTTTATGATCGTGGCAGAAAAGAAAAAGATGATCGTTCAGGTCTTTACTGCAGCTGTCGCCCTGATGTTGGTGGTGCAGGTGTTGTTTTATCTGGCACCCGTCGGTTGGGTGCTAACCGGCCTGTTGTTAACGTTTTATTTTATGGCCTTTAATTATTTAGAAGCTGCCATGCCCAGTTTGTTGTCGCGTTTGGTTCCCAAAGAAGTAAAGGGTACTGCGATGGGTGTCTTTAATACGGCGCAGTTTCTGGGAGCAGCGATCGGTGGTGCCATAGGTGGCCTGCTGTATCAACATTTTGGCGCTCAGGGTGTCTATCTCGCATCGGGTGTCATTTTGTCAGTTTGGTTGTGGATGAGTCTGGGTCAGATGATGCCGGGTTCGATCCGCAGAACCCTGGTGATGGCACCTGTAGATGAACGTGATGGCGTGAGTTGGGCTGCGCGTATCAGTGAAAGTCTGTTGCAGTTGGACGGCGTCGAAATTGTAGAAATTGAACAAGAAAATCGTGCAGCGCGTGTGCACTATCGGTCTGGGGTGGTAGACGAATATGCCGTACGGCAGGCCACTAAATTGAATTGATTTGAATAGGGAAGGGATTGGGACATGGCTAAAGGTACTGTAAACAAAGTAATTATTCTGGGACGCTTGGGTCAAGACCCAGATGTTCGTTCAACTGCCGGCGGTACGCAGGTGGTCAACCTAAACGTAGCGACCAATGAATTGGGGCCCAAAGACGACAATGGGACCCGTTCGGATTTGACCGAATGGCACCGTTGCGTATTGTTTGGTCGTACTGCAGAAATCGCGGCGCAATATTTGCGTAAAGGCAGTCTTGTGTATTTAGAAGGTCGATTACAGACCCGCAAATGGCAAGACCAAACGGGTAATGACCGTTATTCAACTGAAATTGTGGCCAATGAAATGCAGTTGATGGGCGGCCGCGACAGTGCAGCGGGTGCACCACAGGGCGGTGGCTATCAGAACCAGTCTCA
>CAWUUZ010000094.1:0-4631 GCA_963925745.1 uncultured Pseudomonadales bacterium | reverse complement strand
TCATGGTACGGCATGCCAGCGCCGACGGTGACTGAGGCGATTCTGATAGAACAGCGAAGCATTTTGACCAGCCCCGGACACTCCGTGTTACAGACTGTTTCAGTGGCCATTAAAGAAGAACTCTTGGTCATTCAAGCGCAGATCGACACGGCGGGGTTTAGCGAACCGGACAATGATTTTAGTGCCCATAAGTTGCATCAAGGCTTGCGAAAGATCACCGCTATTTTAAAGGTGATTGGCCTGAGCTCTGCCAGCAACGTATTAAGCCAGCAGGTGGGTATTGTGTCTGAATGGCCAGATCGAACGGTTCCCACATCCCGCCAACTCAATGAGATTGCGGATGCTGTCATGTATGTTGAGAGTGCTGTAAACCGACTGGTTATGGGGCATGCGCAATCAACGGGTAATGACGTGTTATTGGGTATCAACCAAGCTCAGCTACAGGCTGCCAGAATGGTGCTTCTTGACGAATCTGAAAACGGTGTAACCCTGTGCCGCAGAGCGATTACAGCCTTTATTGAGTCTGACTTTGACCATGCGCAATTGGGTGCGGTGCTACCGACATTGGACAGTGTCCGTGGTGGTTTGATATTTCTGGAATTTCCAGAAGCCGAAATGGTTATCGAGCGCTGTATGATATTTGTTGAGAAGCGACTGTTGTCTGGTTCTGATTCGATTAACCATAAAATGTTAGAGCATCTGGCAGATGCCTTGTCTCGCATTGAAATGTACCTTGATGATTTGCAAAGTGGATCGCGGCATGGCGATGGTCTTTTGGAGGGTGCCATAACGGCGGCGGAATATTTGCCGCGTGTGTGAGGTGACAATCTTGGTTTGAAACGACACTGTAGTGGTAATTAGTTCAGGGTTATTTTTGCGACCACCGAAGTGTGCAACTATTATTGTGACAGCGGGTTTGAGCGTGGTTCTCAATTAATGTCGGTCTTTAAGGGGCCGGTTTTGAGACAGGAGTAAGGTATGTCTTTGTTGATTTTGATGATTGTGATGGGGGCCCTGGCGTTAGTCCTAGCGATTCTGGCAATGCGATTGCTGTTTCGATCTGGCTGGTTTTTGGGTTGGCTAAAAGGTTCGTTGGGCATATCCATGCTTTTAGCCACTGGGGTGCTCTGTCTTACCATTTACGTTCTCAAAGATTACAACGTACAGGCTGCGGATGCATCGCTAGGCAATGTGTCACTCACAGGTGCGTCGGGTCAGCAATATGTACTTAAGCTGTCTGAGGGCGATCACGCGCCAGTTCCCTATACCATTGAGGGTGACTTTTGGACGGTTAGCTACCGTATTTTGGATTTTTCAGTACTTCCCGGAACGGGAAAGTTACCCATTACCTATCAGGTTGAGGGTGTTTCTGCGAGATTTATGACCCTTGAGCAAGAACTCAAAGCCAAGAATATCCCTGTGATTGTCAATGCAATGGGGCAGAAGATTTGGCCACTCATGGTGTTGTTGGACAGGATGGGTGTTATTCGAGCACGGGTTGCAGAATTGGAGTTTGTACCGGTCATCGATGGTGCGTTGTTTGATGTGCATTTTAAGGACGACCAAATCGAATTGGTGCCCTTAAATGAACCGGGCAAAGCAGCGTTGCAGCGTTAGCATCGGCGCTTTACCTTGGGTTTATAGACCAAATAGCGCGCTAAGACGGGTAGCTAGCATGATATGACCTTCGGCTTTTAGTTTGCCAGTCATAAATGCTTGCATGCCGTTGAGCTCACCGTTGGCGACTTTTGACAGGGTTTCTGCACTCATGTTTAGCGTGACGGTAGGATCGCTGTCCTGTCCTGTTCCCAGCTCGCAGGCACCATCGGCTACTTTCAATGTGAAGAATTCAGAATCATCTATGCAAAACTGAAAGACTGCGTCTAGGTCTTGGGCTGCGTCTGGATTAAATCGGCCGTGAATCGCGTTCAGAATTTCTGCTACGGTGCTCATAGGATTTCCTGCTCTTTAGGGTGAAAGTTGTCCATATTGTTATCAATATCGACCAAGGGTCTTTAATGATCGACATTGAACCCAATATACAAGGATTGGGTAACCAAAAAATTGATACCCTGTCATTCTAGGTTGGGCAGGGCGCAATGCAACAAAAGGTCAACATTTGTGATTTTATGGCATCAAAGGCCAGCATTCTGGCGGTAATTTAAAATAGGGGATAGTGTTTTGGCTGAATATGGCATTTTTTTATTAAAGACGGTCACGATCGTTGCCGCAATATTGATGATCATTGGTGTTATGGCTGCGCTGAGCATGAAACAAAGGAAGGGTGACAAGGGACACATTGAAATCACCCATCTGAATCACCGCTATACCCATTATAGAGAGCAGCTGGCACAGTTTTTTGTGAGCAAGGCTGAACTCAAGAAGCAGCATAAAGCCCGTCAAAAGGCCGACAAGATCAAGGACAAAGCGGGCGCCCATGCGGAACACAATGTCTTTGTCTTGCACTTTAAGGGTGATATGCAGGCGTCAACTGTTGCGTCATTGCGGGAAGAAGTGACCGCGATACTGGCAGCACCTCAGCCGCCACAGGAAGTGGTTTTGTGTCTTGAAAGTGCCGGCGGTGCCGTACATGGTTATGGCTTGGCTGCCTCTCAACTGGTGCGTTTGAAAGACAAGGGCATTTCGTTAACTGTCTGTATTGATAAGGTTGCGGCCAGTGGTGGCTATATGATGGCCAGTGTTGCTGACCGTATTTATTCTGCGCCCTTTGCCATTGTTGGTTCGATCGGCGTTGTGTCTCAGTTGCCCAACATACACCGGCTGTTAAAAAAGCTTGATGTGGATATTGAGCTTCACACCGCAGGAGAATTTAAGCGAACCTTGACGGTATTGGGTGAAAATACGGAGGAAGGACGTGAAAAATTCAAACAGGAACTCAATGAGATCCACCTGTTATTTAAACAGTTTGTGTCACAGAATCGCCCCGTTCTTGATATTGAAGCCGTTGCAACAGGAGAGTTTTGGCTGGGGCAGGATGCCGTAAAACATCAATTGGTTGATGCTGTAAAAACCAGTGACCAATATTTGCAAGAATTGAGCAACGATTCAGAACTCTATGAGCTGCAGTATAAAATTAAAAAGGGATTGGCAGAGCGTTTTGGAAAGTCTGCGAGCAAAGGGCTACAGTCTGGGCTTGATGCGATGTTAAACCGCTTGCCGTTTTAAACCCCTATTTGACCTAATCAGGATCTGTGACTGCATCAAGCCCAAGGCGGCTTGATGCGCTGTAATGCTTAGATGCTGTCATCGACACTGTCTTTCAATTCTTCGACAGGCGCAGCCACAGGCGGATTGTCGATCCCTTTTTGAAAGGCCGATTTGAGACGGGTCTTATGTTTTGCTAACTTGTTTTTACTGGGAATCTTGCCTAACTCACCGTCACCGATGAAGTTTTTCTTAGATCCTGTTTTAACGGTTAACTTGCCTTTTAATCGGCGGTTTTTCTTGTCACGACTCATGTCGGGTTCCAAAGGTATGGTAATGGCGCGCATTATATGTGAGGTTGGTCTTAAGAACCATTGGAGAGCGTATGAAATATCGAAAATTAGGAACAACTGACATAGACGTTAGTGAATTGTGTTTGGGCACCATGACCTGGGGAGAGCAAAATACCGAAGCAGAAGCCCATGAACAAATGGATTTTGCTGTGGACCAGGGTATCAACTTTTTTGATACAGCAGAGCTTTATCCCGTTCCGCCAAAGGCAGACACGCAGGGCAGTACAGAGCGTTTTATCGGCAGTTGGTTGCAGCGCACGGGTAAGCGGCAAGACATCATTTTGGCGACAAAGGTTGTGGGTCGATCAGATATGACCTGGTTTCGTGATGAACCTGCGCGTCTCTCCGAACAGCATATTTTTGACGCGGTTGAAAAATCACTCAAGCGATTGAAAACGGACTATATCGACCTTTACCAGTTACATTGGCCTGATCGACACACAAATATGTTTGGTAAATTGGGATTTTAGCTACAGGACGATAGCGACCAAGTTGCCATTGAAACGACTTTGGCGGCTTGTCAGGCATTGGTTGCGTCTGGAAAGGTACGTGAAATTGGTATCAGCAACGAAACACCCTGGGGTCTGAGTGAGTATCTGCGCCTGTCACAGACGGCTGATTTGCCTCGCGTGCAGTCTATTCAAAACCCATACAATCTGCTTAACCGTACCTTTGAAGTTGGCTTGGCGGAGTTTTCTTGTCGGTCTCAGGTAGGTCTATTGGCCTATTCGCCACTGGCCTTTGGAATGCTGACGGGCAAGTATGGAACAAAGCCCTGGCCACCAGAAGGACGTTTGACCCGCTTTCAAAGGTTTTCAAGGTATTCGTCACCCCTGGGTCAGAGTACGGCACAGCGTTATGTTGATTTGGCGCTGGCACATGGTCTCGATCCCGCACAGATGGCCTTGGCTTGGGTAACAAAACAACCCTTTGTGACATCCAATATTATTGGCGCGACCACTGTGAAGCAGCTCGCGAGCAATATTGCATCATCAGAGGTGGTCTTATCGGAAGCGGTGATTCAGGGTATTCAAGACATTCACCACAGCCAATCCAACCCCTGCCCATAACAGCCAGTTGTATCTAACGGCCTACCAGCTGTCTCGTAGGGCA
>CAWUUZ010000093.1:0-4311 GCA_963925745.1 uncultured Pseudomonadales bacterium | reverse complement strand
GTGTTAGAGATAATCAAGGCAGGTGGGTTTTTAATGTATCCCATTATCCTGTGTTCGGTATTGGTAGTAGCGATTGTTTCAGAGCGTTACTGGGCATTGCGCCGCAGTCGTGTTGCTCCAAAGCACCAGCTCGCTGAAGTTTGGGTCGCCCTAAAAGCCAATCAAATGGGCGCCGAAAAATTAAAAGCCTTGCGGAACTCAACCCTGTTAGGTCAAGTGCTTGCAGCGGGCTTGTCCAATTCAAAACACGGTCGCGACGTGATGAAAGACAGCATTGAAGAAGCAGCGAGCCATGTCACCCATGAAATGGAGCGGTTTATGTCTGCTCTGGGAACGGTTGCTGCTGTGGCACCGTTACTGGGATTGCTGGGTACGGTGTTTGGCATGATTGAAGTCTTTACCGCCATTATGGTTCAGGGTACGGGCAACGCAGGTGTCCTTGCTGGTGGTATCTCCCAGGCGTTGATCACAACCGCAGCTGGATTGTCCGTTGCGATACCCGCCCTTATTTTCCACCGCGCTCTGACCCGAAAAATAGATGATTTGCTTATCGGTATGGAACAGGAATGCATCAAACTGGTCGATGTGTTGCATAACGACCGCGCCGTGGTAAGAAAAGGTGAGACGCAGTGAAATTTAGGCGGCAGCGTGTTCAGGATGTCGATATCAATCTGACGCCGCTCATTGATGTGGTGTTTTTGCTGTTGATTTTCTTCATGGTGTCGACCACCTTTACCAAAGAAACCCATATTGATTTGGAATTGCCCACCTCTACCAGCCAAGAAACGGTGATAGAAGGCAAGCCCATTGAGGTTGTCGTCAATGCGTCGGGCGGCTTTTTGGTTAATGGCCATTCGCTGGTGCAATCTACGCTCAGTGCCTTAACGCGGGCAATTCAGGCAGAGATGACCGATGACCACGACAACCTAGGGATTACCATAGTGGCAGATGCAAAGGCGCCTCATCAGGCAGTGGTGTATGCACTGGATGCAGCAGGTCAACTGGGTATTGTGAATGTGCGCCTGGCAACCCGTAATGCGGCTGTCACGCCATGAGCACCTCAGGTAGCGACCTCAAACTGTATGGACGCTTAATCCGTTATGCCAAGCCCAAGATGGGTGTGTTTTTTATCGCGCTAGCGGGTTTTCTGTTGTACGCCACCACATCAGCCATGCAGGCTGAACTGGTACGGCAGATGATTATTGCCTTGGAGACGATGGGTGGTACGCTAGCGGCCATCACCTGGACCCACCCCATTGTGTGGATTCCTTTGTCGGTCGTGGGATTGTTTATCATTCGCGGCGTCGGTACCTTCTTGAGCACCTATTACATCGACGTGGTGGCGCGGTATGTCATTCACACACTGCGTACCGATATTTTTAAATCCTTTCAAAAACTGCCTATCAGTTATTTTAGCGCCAACAATTCAGGCAGTTTGGTCAACCGCATCAACTACAATGTGGAACAGGTTGCGGCAGCGAGTTCTGGCGTGATCACCAATATCTTCCGTGAAGGTCTGACGGTCATTATTACCCTGATGTACATGGCCTACCTAGAGTGGAAATTAACCCTGGTCATGCTCGTAATCACACCCGTTATTGTGGTCGTGGTGTCTATTACTTCGGGTTACTTTAGAAAATACAGCCGCAGAATCCAGAATTCTATGGGTGCGGTTACCCAGGTGTCGGCTGAAAACATTCGGGGCCAGAATACCATTCGTATCTTTGGTGGCCGTCTGCGCGAAACCCTTCGGTTTGAAAAAATCAGTGCCCACAACATGCGGCAATCGCTAAAGCTCACGCTGACGCGCGCCATCAGTACGCCCATTATCCAACTGTTTTTGTCGATTGAACTGGCGGCTGTTATTTGGATGGCTTTTTGGTTGCAGGTCAGTCCAGAAAACCTCATCGGATTCTTTACTGCCGCCGTCGCTATTTCAAAGCCAATGCGGTCTGTTACCCAGATAAACCAAGACCTACAACGCGGTTTGGCAGCAGCAGAGGATATTTTTTCTCAGCTAGACCAGCCGGATGAAGCTGACGCAGGCACGGTTGAAATTGGACGCAGTACCGGCAAGATTGTTTTTGAATCGGTGAGTTTTCAATATGCGGCAGACCAGCCATTGGTACTCGAGACCATCAATCTGGATGTGGCCCCGGGGCAATCTGTCGCACTGGTAGGGCGCAGTGGCGGTGGCAAAACCACCTTGGTCAGCCTGATTCCGCGGTTTCACAATCCCAGCAGTGGACGTATTTTATTAGATGATGTGGACCTGTCAGAATTGACCCTGAGCAGTTTGCGCGATCAAATTGCGCTGGTAAGCCAACAGCCCGTCCTCTTTCAAGGCAGCATACGTGAGAACATCGCCTATGCCCGACCTGAGGCGTCTGAAGAAGATATTTTGTTGGCTGCGCAAAAAGCCCACGTGATGGAATTTGCGAGCCACATGGCTGAAGGCTTGGATGCCGAAATTGGCGTCGATGGCGCCTTGCTGTCGGGTGGTCAAAAGCAGCGTGTCGCCATCGCCAGAGCCATCTTGAAAGATGCGCCGATATTGATTTTGGATGAAGCAACGTCTGCCCTAGACAATGAATCTGAACGCTTGATTCAGGATGCGCTGGAGCAGATCAAAAAGGGCAGAACGACCCTGGTGATTGCGCACCGTTTAAGCACCATTGAAAAATCAGATTTGATCCTGGTGGTGGACGAAGGACGCATTGTTGAGCAGGGTAGACACGATGACCTGCTGTCACAAAATGGCCTTTACAGCCAGTTATATCAGGTGCAATTTCAGGAGGAAGCGTGAAACTCGAAGCGCTGTGGTATGACGCTTCATACCCAGCAGCTGAGCGGCTGTTATCACCGCTCTCCACGCTGTTTAGAATTCTCAGCCACCGCCGCGCCAAGCGCCTAAAAGCCACCGCCACTGCTTACAGCGTGCCGGTCGTTGTTGTCGGCAACATCACTGTTGGTGGTACCGGTAAAACCCCCATGATTCAGTATTTGGCAGCAGCCCTATCTCAGACAGGGTTGCGTGTCGCCATTGTGTCGCGCGGCTATGGCGGCAAGGCGCCTGACTATCCCTATGAGGTCGAACCAAACGGCGACGTGGCACTGTCAGGCGATGAGGCGATGCTCCTTGCACAGAGCACAGCCTGCCCAGTGGTGGTAGATCCGAATCGACATCATGCCGTACAGCATGCCATTGCGCGTTATCAACCCGATGTGGTGCTCAGTGATGATGGTATGCAGCACTATGCCATGCACCGTGACCTAGAAATTGTGATGGTTGATGGGGGCAGGGGATTTGGCAATGGCCGACTGCTGCCTGCTGGTCCGTTGCGAGAAGATTTGCAACGCTTGGCGACGGTAGACTATGTTTTTGCCAAGCAAGGCAGTCGGGGCGCCACACACCAAAGCCTATTGCAGCAGAAGGTCACAGCGGTATTGCCCTTGGCACAGTGTCAATTGCGGCAGGTAGTGGGCTCAGAGCCTCTGTCAGCAGGCCAAGCGGTCCATGTGGTGGCAGGGATTGGCAATCCGCAGTCATTTTTTGATGTGATCACAGGTCTGGGTTATCAAACCCGCTGTCATGCTTTTAGAGACCACCATGAGTTTGGGCTTGATGATTTTGATGCATTTTTAACGGCACCCATTATCATGACGGAAAAGGACTGGGTAAAATGCCAGACCCTCTCAACAAAATTTAATTCGGTTTGGGTATTGCCTATGGCATACGACATCTCAGAAGATATCAAAACGCTATTGCTTACCCACATTCAACAATTGGTTACAGGAAGTGCAGCATCATGTCTTTCCACGTCATAATTCCTTCACGCTATGCCAGCACCCGTTTTCCGGGCAAACCCCTAGCCCTTATTCAGGGTAAAGCAATGGTCTGTCATGTGGTCGATCGTGCCCGCGCAAGCGGTGCCTTGTCGGTCACGGTGGCAACCGATGATGCCCGTATATTTGATGCGGTAAAGGCCTATGGCGCAGACGTTGTGATGACCCGTTCAGACCATGAAAGCGGTACAGACCGTCTGCATGAGGCCGCACGGTTGTTAAAACTCTCACCGCAAGACATCGTGGTGAATGTGCAGGGTGACGAACCCCTGATCGACCCCATTATGATTCGTCTGGTTGCAGACAACTTGGCAGAAAACTCCCAGTGTTCGGTATCCACACTCTGTGAGCGTATCCTTGAGATGAAAGATTACATCAGTGGCAACGTGGTAAAGGTGGTTTGGAACACCGTGGGTGAGGCGCTGTATTTTAGCCGAGCACCCATCCCTTGGGGCCGTGAGGTGT
>CAWUUZ010000092.1:0-3214 GCA_963925745.1 uncultured Pseudomonadales bacterium | reverse complement strand
ACCAATAACAAAGTAAGCAGCGCAGATAAAGATAAAGGCTGCACCAATGGTACCGATTCGAAGCGCCAGTTCTGCGCGCTTTCCAGACATCGACTTAACCAAAATAATGCCCAATACCGAACAGACCAAGCCTGTTGAAGCCAACATCAAGGGCAATGCCATCAATGCAGACGGCTCACCAATGGTGCTCACTACCATGGTGGACGCAATTGCAATGGTGGCAATCATAGAGCCCACATAGGATTCAAAGATGTCTGAACCCATGCCAGCGACATCACCGACGTTGTCACCAACGTTGTCCGCAATCACGCCAGGGTTTCGAGGATCGTCTTCAGGAATGCCAGCCTCTAATTTACCCACAAGGTCTGCACCAATGTCTGCGCTCTTGGTAAAGATGCCGCCACCCACGCGAGAAAACAGCGCTACGGTTGATGCACCCATACCAAAGCCATGGATGTAGTGGGTTGTCGTCGGATCGCCACCAAAATACCAATAGAGGGAGCCGAGCCCGATGAGGCCAAGCGAAGCAACACTCAGTCCCATGACCGAGCCACCAAAGAACGCCACGGTGAGCGCTTCAGATGCGCCTTTCTCATGGGCTGCATTGGTGGTTCTGACATTGGCTTTGGTTGCGGTAAACATGCCGATATATCCGGCCAGTGCGGATGACACAGCGCCAACTGTGAAAGCCAAGGACGTATTGATATCGAGGAATATAGCCAGGAGTACAATGAGAACGGCCGAAAACAGGGCAAGCATCTTGTATTCGCGATTCATGAAAACCATTGCGCCGAGGTGGATCTGATCGGCTATTTTTCGTAAAGCCTCGCTACCTGGATCGTAGGATTTAACGACGCTGTATAATACGAATGCAATGACGAGTCCTGCAATGCCGAGAGCCGGCGGTAGATATAATAATTCTTCCATAGTTGTCCCCACGAGATGATTTTACTATCCGTATAGACCCAACCGTTGGACCATTGGATAGTGTGTTTTTATTTTTTTGGTGTGCGGTTTTATAACGCCACCAAAGTATCCAGTGATATTCAAGTAGCCTGTCCTTTGAATCGCTACTCTAGGGTTAATCTACCCATGTTGTGTCTAAATGTGTATCGAAAGTTTGTCATTAGTTGTCGGTAATCACTGTTACTAAGGGCTAATTTATAGGGATGGACATTTTCGATAAGCTTATCCACAAATAAATTCGAATTCTTTTTGTAAGCCGCTATAATAGCGCCCTTTTAATGATCACAGACCTAAAAGAGACCAACAATGAGCCTGAATAAAGTACCTGCTGGATCTAACCTGCCTGACGAAATCAATGTCATTATTGAAATTCAGGCCCATGCTGATCCGGTAAAATACGAAGTTGACAAAGAGTCTGGCGCTATTTTTGTTGATCGATTTATGTCCACCTGTATGCATTATCCTTGCAACTACGGCTATGTGCCGCACACCTTGTCAGAAGATGGTGACCCAGTTGACGTACTGGTGCCAACACCCTTTCCGTTGCTGCCAGGTTCTGTCATTCGCTGCCGTCCAATCGGCGTTTTGAACATGACAGATGAGTCGGGTAAAGATGCCAAGATATTGGCGGTGCCGGTTGATAAACTGTCAACGATTTACCGTGGCATAAATGAAGCGACAGAGATGTCACCACTGTTGCTGCAGCAGATTGCGCATTTCTTTGAACACTACAAGGACCTCGAACCCAATAAATGGGTGACGATCCAAGGTTGGCAGGATTCGCGTGCTGCGAAAGATGAGGTTTTGGCATCGGTAGCCCGTTATAAGGCAGAAGAAATCAAGCCAGCATTTTAAATTTGATGCGTTAAGCATACCGAAGCGCTAACCCTGATTGCTTTTGTATTGGATTAACGTTTGGGTTTCTTCATGGCCAAAAAGCCGACTCAGCTGTCGGCTTTTTTATGTCCTGAGGGTGGATTTTGTAAGAGGTGAGGGCAGCGCAGGCGTGTTAAATGCGGTCTTTTTGTAGCAGCCCAGCCCATCGGCTGCCACAATAGGTGCGTTATGATGAGGCTGAGTTGCAGCACATCAATGAAACAACAGGTGAATTGTTTACTCTTTTGAGGTCGTACCCGAATGAATGCAAAGATATATGTCGATGGCCAAAGTGGTACGACGGGATTGGAAATTCACCAACGACTGGCGCGTTATGAAGGCATTGAGCTGTTAACGTTAGCCGAAGCTGATCGCAAAAACCCACAATTTAAGAAAGACATCCTCAATGCTGCTGATGTGGTTTTTCTGTGTCTGCCCGATGATGCTGCACGCGATTCTGTCGCGCTGATTGAAAACAGCACAACCCGTGTCATAGATGCCAGTACGGCACACCGTTGTCTTCCCGATTGGGTTTATGGCTTGCCTGAGTTGGCGCCTGAACAACGCACCCTGATACAGCATGCAACGCGGGTCGCTGTAACGGGTTGCCATGCAGCGGCTGCTATCTTGAGTCTGAATCCCTTGGTAAGAGCAGGTTTGGTGCCAAAGGATGCCGGGCTCGCCATACAGTCGATTACAGGCTATAGCGGCGGCGGCAAACAGATGATTGCGGATTACCAATCGGGTCTGGTGGCCAGAAAGAGTCCAAGACCCTATGGATTGCATCTTCATCACAAGCACCTACCTGAAATTCAGCGTTATGCGGGTCTCGAAACACCGCCAGTATTTTTGCCCATTGTTGCCGACTATTATCAGGGATTGGCGGTTAGCATTCCCCTGCACAGAAAATGGTTGGGTGGACAGACTGACGTCACCGTATTGCACCGCGCTCTGGTTGACTATTATCGCGACGAAATGTTTGTGTCGGTTTTGCCCCTGTCTGAACACAGTGGTACGGAAGCGGGCTTTTTTGATATTGAAGCCTGTAACCTAACCAACCGTGTCGACATTGCCCTTTACGGTGACGGTGATCAGATGTTGTTGATGGCACGCTTGGATAATCTCGGCAAAGGCGCCTCAGGTGCAGCACTTCAGTGCATGAACCTGATGCTGGGATTGCAAGAAAACACCCATTTGGCGGTATAAGCCTGTGCTTGGTCATTGTGGGTTTTGCACGCTATCGGTATGCTAGCGTTCTAAATCACATTCTTTTACGAATGGTCGTTATCTCGAATGAACGAAGTGAATTGCGAAAGACAGCCTGTAATTTTTTTGCCCCATGCTGGGTTGCCAATTCCGCCCTATGCGTGGC
>CAWUUZ010000091.1:0-3139 GCA_963925745.1 uncultured Pseudomonadales bacterium | reverse complement strand
CACGCGCGACAGCAGCGACCTTTCTGGCTTGTAAATCTGAATTGCGCGACATAAAAGGGTCTCCTTCGCTTATTTGTTGAGGCCACCAAGGCACAGGTACTTAATTTCAAGAAAATCTTCGATGCCGTATTTAGAACCTTCACGGCCCAAACCAGATGATTTAACACCACCAAAGGGCGCAGCAGCATTCGAAATAATACCTTCGTTAATGCCAACCATGCCAAATTCCAAACCTTCAGCGACACGCCAAATACGGCCAATGTCACGAGAGTAGAAATACGCAGCCAAACCATATTCTGTGTCATTGGCCATCGCAATCAATTCTTCTTCTGTGTCAAAAGGAATCAGGGGTGCAACAGGACCAAAGATTTCATTGGCAGCAATAGCCATTTGGTTTGAGACGTTTTTGAGAATGGTAGGCTGGTAATAGTTGCCACCCAAAGCATGGGGGTGACCACCGGTGACCAGTTCTGCGCCTTCGGCGATAGAACGTTCTACCAAGGCATGGACATCGTCCATCGCTTTTTTGGTGATAAGCGGGCCCATGGTGGTGCCTTCATCCATGCCATTGCCGACATGAAAGTCAGCAACAGCTGCTTCAAATTTGGTTGCAAAGGCATCATAGACAGACCGCTGAACAAAGAAACGGTTTGCACAGACACAGGTCTGACCGGCGTTACGGTATTTAGAGACCAGAGCGCCTTTAACGGCTTCATCTATATCAGCGTCATAAAAACAATAAAGGGTGCGTTGCCGCCCAGTTCTAGAGACACCTTCTTAATGGTGCTTGCACACTGCTCGTATAACTTACGACCAACAGGCGTTGAACCGGTAAAGGAGAATTTGGCAACGTCAGGACTCTTGGTCAGGACTTCACCAATGGCACGTGAATTGTTACCCGTAACCACGTTAAATACCCCAGCAGGAATGCCTGCCATTTCAGCTAACTGGGCCAGAGCCAAAGCAGACAAGGGTGTTTCACTTGCTGGTTTGATGATAAAGGTACAGCCAGCGGCCAAAGCAGGTGCCGCTTTTCGGGTAATCATTGAGCTTGGGAAGTTCCACGGTGTGATAGCCGCTACAACACCAATAGGCTGTTTTATGACGATGATGCGCTTGTCATTTGACGGACCAGGAATGGTATCGCCATAGATACGTTTGCCTTCTTCAGCGTACCAATCTACAAAGGCAGCACCATAGGCGATCTCGCCCTTGGCCTCAGAGAGCGGTTTGCCCTGTTCAGCGGTCATGATCACACCCAAATCGTGCTGGTGTGCCATCATAAGATCAAACCACTTACGAAGAATGGCAGCACGTTCGTTTGCACTTTTTGCAGCCCATGCAGGTAGTGCAGCCTTGGCAGCCGCAACAGCAGCCTCTGCATCAGTACCGTCTGCATTGCTGACCTTAGCCAACAGCTCACCCGTTGCAGGGTTTGTCACGTCAAAGGTCTCATCTTTGGCAGACCAATGACCGTTAATATAGGAGTGCTTGGCCAGCAGTGCTGGCTCTTTTAGATTAATCATGGAAATGGCCTCAAAGTCGGAAATGGGTTCATGATAGATGGCATGTATTTGAAACTAATTTATAATGCAGGTAAATATAAAACATTCAAACTAATGTTTGGTTTGTGTAAAACATTAATCGAGGCCTTATGAGAAAAGATACCTTTGTCCCCAGACCCGTATCTGAATACGATTTGCGGCTGCTACGCATCTTTAAAGTGGTGGTGGAATGCGGCGGATTCTCGAAAGCAGAAACGATCCTGAATATCACACGTTCGACCATCAGCGTCCATATCTCCAACCTCGAAAGCCGCATGAAGTTCAAGTTGGCCAAACGAGGCCGGGGCGGATTTGCGCTGACCGAGCAGGGTAAAATTGTCTATGAGGCATCGCTCAAACTGTTTGACACCCTCAATGGTTTTTCTTTGCTCATTGGTTCGTTGGATGAGGAGGTGTCTGGTGAACTGATTATCCTCTGTAGCGACAACGTTGCGCCGTCACCGCTGCTGCAGTTGTCAGAGGTGATAGCTGTCATAAACGACCGCGCGCCAAAACTTCAAATAGCGATAAACAATGATACAGCACCGAGTATAGAACATGCGCTATTAAACGACCAAGCCCATGTGGGCATAATGCCCGAATTTCGTAACATTGATGCCCTGACCTATCAGCCCAGTTTTGAAGAGCGCTTTATGCTGTGCTGCGGGAGTAAACACCCGCTCTATGAAATCGACGATGATCAGATAACTGACGAGATGCTGCTTGAGTGTCAGGGCGTATACCCAGGTGTTGATGTCAACGGTGCCGGTATCGAACAGTTGCGCGCTTTGAATATGGCGGCTCGGGCCTACCAGTTTGATACCCGCACCCCGCTGGTGCTGTCAGGACGGTACCTGGGGTTTTTCCCCCTGAGTTACATTCAACCCTACATAGATCGGCAGCAGGTGCGTTTGCTCCAGCCTGAACAACGCTTTTATGACATGCGGCACGTCATTGTATTCCGCCAGAGCAATGTTATGGATGTTAAGGTGAAGTTGTTTTTGGATGTACTTGAGGAAGTAGGCAAGCGGGAGGGCTAGCTGGTTTGGGGCAGAACCTATGTAGCAGACATAAAAACGGAGCTCTAAAGAGCTCCGTTTTTTGTTATTGCCTTAGAACGATCACATGCGATTGATTGCGCCTGTTGGAGCAAAGTCATCGCTGCTCATAGGGCTGTGGTTGGAGATATAATCCACCAACAGATCAGCATCTACAAAGCCGGTATTTACAAAGTTTGGATGGTCTGAAACCTTGATAAATCCGTCTCCACCCGCTGCCATAAAGCTGTTAATCGCCAAGCGATAGGTTGCTGACAGATCAAGTGCTTTACCGCCAATCATGACATTGCTGATAGCACCGCCTTTGAGTGTCAAGCTGACGCCCGCAGTCTGTGCAAAGGCACCGCTACCTGCTTCTTTGCCAGCAGCAACCGTGAGGTAGTCTGACAATTCTTGGCCAGTAAGGTCAACGTAAGTCAGGATGTTGGCAAATGGCTGAACGGTTAAGACATTTTTATAGATAATGTCGCCACACGCCATATCTGCACGTACACCACCGCTATTCATAATAGCAACATCGGCATTGGCCTTTGCCCG
>CAWUUZ010000090.1:0-4415 GCA_963925745.1 uncultured Pseudomonadales bacterium | reverse complement strand
GGTTCATCCTCTATCAACGGTATGGTTTATGTCAGAGGCCATGCCTGTGACTTTGATCTGTGGTCAGAACAGGGTGCCGAAGGATGGGACTATCAAAGCTGTTTGCCCTACTTTAAACGGGCTGAAACCTGGGAGCAGGGTGGGGACGCCTATCGTGGCGGTGCCGGTCCGGTAGGAACCTGTAATGGCAATGGCATGATCAACCCGCTCTACCAAGCCTTTATTGATGCGGGTAAGGACGCGGGTTACGGCGAAACAACGGATTACAACGGATATCGGCAAGAGGGTTTTGGCCCGATGCACATGACCGTTAAAAAGGGCGTGAGAAGCTCTACATCCAATGCCTATTTGCGCCGTGCAATGAAACGCACCAACCTAACAGTCATCACCGGGGTATTAACCCGTAAGATTCTTACCGAAAAACAGGGTGAGGACATCATAGCCACGGGCGTTGAATACGAACGACGTGGCAAGATCATGCGCGCCAGTGCCAACAAGGAAGTCATTTCTGCGGCAGGCGCGATTGGGTCTCCCCAGTTACTGCAACTCTCAGGCATTGGTCCTGTTGACGTTCTGCAACAAGCAGGTGTTGGTCTGGTGAGCGCGTTGCCTGGTGTTGGCGCCAATTTGCAGGACCACCTTGAGGTCTATTTTCAGTACGAATGCAAACAACCGATATCGCTCAATTCCAAACTGAATCTATTGAGTATGGGGTTTATTGGCGCACGCTGGCTCTTGTTCCGTACCGGTTTAGGGGCCACCAACCACTTTGAATCCTGTGCCTTTATCCGCTCTGATAAGGGCGTAAAGTGGCCTGATATTCAGTACCACTTTTTACCTGCAGCCATGCGTTATGACGGACAGTCAGCGGTTAAGGGTGATGGCTATCAGGTACATGTTGGACCCAACAAACCCGCCAGTAGGGGCAGTGTTGAGATCACCAGCGCAGATCCAAAACAATTTCCGCGCATCAGATTCAATTATTTGTCGCACCAAAAAGACATTGAAGATTGGCGCAAATGTATCCGTCTGTCCCGTGAAATTCTCAGTCAGGTGTCCTTAGAAAGTTATCGTGGTAAAGAAATTCAGCCAGGAATTGATGTCGTCACTGATGAACAGATTGATACCTGGGTGCGGGCCAATGTCGAAAGTGCCTATCACCCGTCGTGCTCGTGCAAGATCGGCGCTGACGATGACCCTATGGCCGTATTGGACAGCCAATGTCGCGTTCGTGGTGTACAGAAATTGCGTGTGGTTGATTCTTCTATTTTCCCTACGATCACCAATGGCAACCTCAATGCGCCCAGCATTATGGTCGCAGAGAAAGCGGCCGATATGATTTTGAACAAACCGGCATTGCCAAAAGCGGATGTCCCGGTTTGGATTCACCCAGATTACAACAATAGCCAGCGTTAACTGGCAGCGCGGAGCGGATGAGCTGCTCCATGTATTTCTAAGCCAATCCAGCAGATAAGCTGGCATCACTTTTTATTACGCCTTACTGGGAAAACACTTCCTCGCCGACTAAAGGTTAATGATCCTGAATGTGGTTGTCATAGACTGTAAAACAGTGAAACACTATGGCAACCATTATTGGAATAGCACGAACGTCGTTTGCAAATGATAGCTGCCAATAGCCAAGAAGGCGTTCTGATTCCTTACGATTCAGTTACCGTACCTGTTTGCGATAACCTTGCATAAGCGAACCTATGCCACGAGGCAATGACCATGACCCAGCGCGTCGAGATTAACTACCATTCTGACATCCTCTGTATTTGGGCCCATATTGCACAGGTGCGGGTGGACGAAATCCAACACGAATTTGGTTCTCAGGTTGTTATACACCACCACTTTTTTTCCCTCTTTGGCGACACAGAATCCCGTTTGGGCGAAGGCTGGAAAGACCGGGGTGGCTATGACGGTTTTCGGGCGCATGTTGCGTCTGTTTGTGCACCCCATCCCCATGTCAGCCTGCATCCCAACGTATGGGGTCCAGAATGCCGTCCTGCGTCTTCGGCCTTGCCCCATCTTATAATACAGGCGGTACAGATACTGGCATTGCGCGGGCAGTTGTCCGCCGAGACAGATCCGCTGGGGAAAACGGTGGTCGAACAGCTGATTTGCGCCATTCGCAAAGCGTTTTTTGAACAGGGGCGTAACATTGCCTTATCTCAGTTTTGTGGGATATTTTGGCATCCCTGCAGATAGACCGTGTCGCAGTGCAAGCGCTGCTAGACGATGGAACGGCTTTGGCGCGACACTCTGGCCAAAATGATTTGCGTTATTCACTCAGGTTAGAGGGCAGCCCGACCTTTATTCTTGATAATGGCCGTCAGCGTCTTTATGGCAATGTGGGTTATAAGGTCATCAAGGCCAATATTGAGCAGCTTTTGCGTCAACAGCCGACCAATATGAGTTGGTGTTAACCCCCGAGTGATAGGTGATTGCTGCCTGGGATTGGAAAAGAACAGGGTTCACGGATTGCCTAGGTAGCGCCACCACAGATTTGCGCTAGGGTGCTTGTAAAGTAGCGGCAAGGCATCCTTGATCACTGGGCTACAGGTTTGGATAAAAAAACAGCAAAATCATCCTGTACCCTGTGTTAGGCGTTGGTATTTTCAGGTTATAATGCCTTCCCATTTTTATCTGCCACCGTCAACTGTGACGTTGGTTTAAATTTCATCTGAGATTTGTAGGATCTAACATTATGTTAAGCCTGTATTGTGGCGATTTGCGCGCCGCGCACATAGACCAAACTGTTACCATCAAAGGATGGGTACACCGTCGTCGAGATCACGGTGGTGTGATCTTTTTAGATGTTCGCGATCGTAACGGCATCGTACAGGTGGTTTTTGATCCTGATAATGAAGCGAATTTTGCTGTTGCGGACAAGGTGCGCAGCGAATATGTCATTGAAATTAAAGGATTGGTCCGTGGTCGTCCAAGCGGCACCAGCAACGCCGACATGCCCACGGGTGACATTGAGATGTTGGGTCGCGAGATTACCGTCCTTAATGCCTCAAAGACGCCGCCATTTCCTTTGGACAACTACCAGACGGTTGGCGAAGACATTCGTCTGAAATACCGTTATCTCGATTTGCGTCGTCCTGAAATGCAACAGAAGTTGATGTTGCGCTCCAAGGTCACGGGCAACATTCGTCGCTTTTTGGAAGACAACGGTTTCCTCGATATCGAGACACCCATTCTGACACGCGCCACGCCTGAAGGTGCACGCGACTATTTGGTACCTTCCCGTACCCATGAACACCATTTCTTTGCGCTGCCGCAGTCACCACAGCTGTTCAAGCAGTTATTGATGGTGTCGGGTTTTGATCGGTATTACCAAATCGCAAAATGTTTCCGCGACGAAGATTTGCGTGCAGACCGACAGCCAGAATTTACCCAGATAGATATTGAAACGTCCTTTATGGACGAAACGGGCATCATGGCTGTCACTGAAGCCATGATCGTCAACCTGTTCCGCGATGTGCTCAAGGTAGACTTGGGTTCACTGCCACAGATGCCCTTTTCTGAAGCGATTTCAAAGTATGGTGTAGATAAGCCTGACCTACGGATTCCCTTGGAAATGGTAACGGTCTCCGATCTCATGAAAGAAGTCGATTTCAAGGTCTTTTCTGGCCCTGCTTCAGATCCAAAAGGCCGTGTTGCTGCATTGAAAGTGCCTCAGGGTTCTACGTTGCTGACCCGTAAGCAAATAGACGACTACACCAAGTTTGTATCCATCTATGGCGCTAAGGGACTTGCCTATATCAAGGTAAATGACCGCAATGACCTTGAAGAAGGTTTGCAGTCTCCCATTGTGAAGTTTCTTCCAATGGCAGTACGCGAAGCCTTGTTGACACGTCTTGGCGCAGAAACCGGCGATATCATTTTCTTCGGTGCTGACAAGTCAAAGATTGTAAACGAAGCCCTAGGTGCGTTGCGTAACAAGCTGGGTGCAGATCTGAATCTGTATACCTGTGAGTGGGCACCGCTGTGGGTTGTCGACTTCCCGATGTTTGAAGAAGATGCCGATGGCAATTTGAATGCTGCGCACCACCCCTTTACTGCGCCTTCTTGTTCACCAGAAGCCTTGGTTGCTGATCCTGCCTCTGCCCTGTCGCGTGCCTATGACATGATTCTGAACGGTGTGGAATTGGGTGGTGGATCAATACGTATCCACCAGCAAGAGATGCAGCAGACGGTATTTGGCCTACTGGGTATCGCGCCTGAAGAACAGCGTGAAAAGTTTGGATTCTTGCTTGATGCCTTGCAGTTTGGCGCACCACCACATGGTGGTTTGGCCTTTGGCTTAGACCGTCTTGTGATGCTGATGACAGGCGCTAGCTCGATTCGTGAAGTCATGGCCTTTCCAAAGACCCAGACCGCTGCCTGCGTGATGACCGATGCACCCG
>CAWUUZ010000089.1:0-4995 GCA_963925745.1 uncultured Pseudomonadales bacterium | reverse complement strand
AAGCCTTCTATATTGCCCAAAGTGGCCGTCCGGGCCCTGTTTTGGTCGATATTCCGAAGGTTATGACAGCACCCAACGGTCTGTTTCCCTTTGTCTATCCGGAAAAGATCAAGATACGTTCATACAACCCAGTTCAACGGGGTCACAGTGGCCAGATAAAGAAAGCCGTTGTGGAAATGCTCCAAGCCAAGAAGCCGATTTTATATGCCGGCGGTGGTGTGATTCTGGGCCGCGCATCGGCTGAATTGACCGAACTGGCGCAACTGCTCAATTTCCCCGTCACCAATACCCTGATGGGATTGGGTGGCTATCCTGGAACTGATCGCCAGTCGGTCGGTATGTTGGGCATGCATGGCAGCTATGAAGCCAATATGGCGATGCACAATGCAGACTGCATTATCGCGATAGGCGCGCGGTTTGACGACCGTGTGACCAACGCGGCATCCAAATTTTGTCCCAATGCCAAGATTATCCAAATCGATATTGACCCATCGTGTATTTCAAAAAATATTGATGTCGATATCCCGATTGTGGGCCCCGTAAAATCGGTCTTAAAAGAAATGCTCGCCATGGTGCGAGAGTCTGACATGGCTGATTGGGCTTCTACAGAGCTGTGGTGGAAAGACATTGCCACGTGGCGATCGCGTAATAGCAGCGCCTATCGAACAGATGACAGCCTGCTGCTAAAGCCACAGGCCGTGGTTGAAAAGCTCTGGGAGCTCACCAAGGGTGATGCCTATATTACCTCAGACGTTGGACAGCATCAGATGTTTGCCGCCCAGTATTACAAATTTGACAAGCCTAACCGTTGGATCAACTCAGGCGGCTTGGGCACCATGGGATTTGGCCTGCCGGCTGCCATGGGCGTGAAATTAAATTTCCCTGATGCGGATGTGGTCTGTATTACCGGTGAAGGTTCGATCCAGATGAACATTCAGGAATTGAGCACCTGTAAGCAGTATGATTTACCGGTCAAAATTTTAACCCTGAATAACGGCTATTTGGGTATGGTGAAGCAGTGGCAGGATCTCAACTATGAATCTCGTTACTCCAATATCTATCTCGACTCCTTACCCGACTTTGTTAAATTGGCAGAAGCCTATGGTCACGTCGGTATTCGCATTGAGAAGCCCAGTGATCTAGAGGGTGGTCTACGAGAAGCCCTGGCGCTGAAAGACAGACTGGTATTCTTGGACGTTCTTGTTGAACCCAAAGAACACGTCTATCCGATGCAGGTACCCAATGGTTCCATGTGCGACATGTTACTTAGCAAGACAGAGAGGACCTGAGGCCATGCGTAGAATTATTTCGGTATTGATGGAAAACGAATCAGGTGCCCTGTCTCGTGTTGTGGGTTTGTTTGCACAGCGTGGCTATAACATCGACTCCCTAACGGTAGCGCCCACAGAAGATCCTAGCCTGTCGCGGATGACCCTGGTTACCCATGGCAATGAGCGGGTGATTGAGCAGATTACCAAACACCTGAACAAGCTGATTGAAGTGGTCAAGTTGGTCGACCTCACAGAGGGAACCCATGTTGAGCGCGAGTTGCTGCTGATCAAGGTCCGTGCAACCGGTGCGCAGCGCGACGAAATCAAACGCACTGCGGATATATTCCGTGGCCAAATTGTTGATATGATGCCCAATGCCTATACCATTCAATTGGCAGGCACCAGTGACAAACTTGACGCATTTTTGGTGGCTCTGAGTACCACCACGACCATCATGGAAGTGGTGCGATCAGGTGTGTCTGGCATCGCCCGTGGCGAAAAGACCTTGGCAATATAGGCGGGTGTGCGATCTTAATAAACAGTGATAACAAGACACAGGCGACACAGATAGCGTCGCCCTGTGTCCGCAATTGTTGTTTGGATACGGCCGATATCTGTATCGGCTGTGGCCGTTTGCTCGACGAAATCGTGGGTTGGCAATCCTTTGATAACCCTACCAAACAGACTGTTTTGCAACGTTGTCAGGAGCGGATGTCCCAACGCGCCAATCGGCAACCTGTTAGCAAAAATCCCCTCTGAGGTCGCTGTGACTCCAGACCTTGGCACCCACACTACTTGTCGGAATCACCTATGAATAGGCTGTTCAAAGCCGTTGAAACCCTGGCGCGGGAAGTTGCCAGTGTCTACTGGACACTCCTAAAGATTATGGTCCCCACCCTGATTGTGGTGAAAATACTGCAATGGATGGGCGCCGTTAAATGGCTTGCGATGTTACTGTCGCCTGTTATGGCGTTGGTCGGTCTACCGGACGCCATGGGTCTGGTCTGGGCTGCTGCGCTCTTGACCAACATCTATACGGGTATGGCGGTCTATTTTGACTTGGTACAGCAGCATCCGCTGTCGGTTGCACAGGTGTCCGTGTTGGGGCTATTACTGCTACTGGGTCATAACCTGATTATCGAAGGAACCATTGCAAAGAAGTCGGGTGTGCGTTGGCCGGTAACCATTGCGGTTAGAGTGGGTGGTGCCCTGGTCTTGGGTGCCATTGTCAATCTGGTGTACTCCTCTTTCGACCTGTTACAGGAGCCTGCGCAAATCATGTGGGCGCCAGAACGTCAGGATGACAGCCTACTGGCCTGGACGCGGAGTCAGGTGGAAATTTTGGCGATGATTTTGGTTGTTATCACCGCACTGATGGCCTTTTTAAAGCTGCTACGCTTTGTCGGTATAGAAGCAGTGATACACCGTATGTTAGACCCTGTATTGCGCATGATGGGTATCGGTAAGCAGGCAGCCAATACAACAGTCATTGGTATTACGCTGGGGCTGGCCTTTGGTGGTGGTTTGCTTATTCGCGAAGCCAAGGCAGGACACATGGGTGCAACTGATATTCTGTTGTCGATGTGTTTTCTGGGTCTCTGTCATGGTCTTATCGAAGACACCCTGCTGGTACTGCTGCTTGGCGGTCACTGGTCAGCCATACTCTGGGCACGTTTGATTTTTGCCCTTGTGTTTATCAGTGTCGCTGCCCGTTGGCTGCAACGACCCACAGGCAAACGCTTTTTATCCTGGTCGATGAAATAGCCGACTGATCCCTTTCACCAGACGTACGGCGATATTGCGTTGGATGTCGTCGATCCACACCTGTTGCGATAGCTGTCTGAGGGCATCGGCATAGGTGGGGTAGGGATGGATAACCTGCTGTAATTGGGTAAAGGGAATGTTGAGTGTTTTGAGTGTTTGAATCTGCGCGATCAGCTCACCCGCCCGTTCACCCAAAATATGCGCTCCCAAAAGATACCCCTTCCTGTCCAGAATGATTTTGATCATGCCCGGGTTAGCGGACTGGATCCGTGCGCGGTCCAACCGTGCCAAATCATAGTGATAGACCCGCACCCTGCCATACTGTTGGCGCGCTTCCTGTTCGGTTAATCCCGCTCGGGCAAATTCTGGATCGCAGAAGGTTGCCCAACAGACATGCTGGTAATCCACCTTTTTACGCAGCGGTATGACCGCATTTCGTGCTGCCAACTTGGCTTGAAAATTGGCCATGTGGCTGAGCTGGTAGGGGCCAACGATGTCGCCACAGGCATAGATATGGCGTTTCTGGGTTTGTAAGTAGGCATTGACCTGCAGGCCCTTGCTGGTATCAATGTTGGCGTTTTCCAGTGCCAGACCCTCAATAACCGCTTGCCGTCCTGTTGCCAGAAATAACTGGTTGGCATAGTGCACCTGAGGCTGTCCATCAACCTCGGTGGATACGGCGACACCCGAGGCGGTTTTCGCGACAGACACCACCCTTTGGTTGCAGTGTATGGACACGCCCTCTGCCTCGAGTCTGTCTCTAATGGCAGCTGCAAAGGTGGGTTCTTCGCGTGACAAAATCTGTGGCATCATTTCGATCAGGGTCACACGCACACCCAAGCGAACCAGGGCCTGCCCCAATTCTATCGCCATGGCTCCCGCACCCAAGATCACCATACTCTGGGGTAACGACTGCTGTTGAAAGAAGCTGTCATTGGTCAGATAGGGGATTGTTTTGAGACCGGGAATCGGGGGAATGGCGGGACGGCTGCCAGTGGCCAAAATAAACTTTTTACCTCTGATAACCTGCTTACCGATGCTGATCTCATGAGATGACTTGAACACCGCCATCCCCCGCATAAAGGTAACACCGCTGTCGGCAATCACCTGAGGGGTTTCATGCTGGTAAATGACCTGACTCGCTTCTCGAACCCGGTTCATAATGATTTCGGTATCGGGCGCAGGTGCACCCAACGCTGTTGCAATATGGGCTTCCTTGGCAAGCTGAATCAAGGCCTTGCTCGGTATACAACCCGACCAGGTACATTCACCCCCAGGAGCGGAATGGTCGATCAAGAGCACTTTTTTGCCCAGACCATTGGCGGTAAAGGCGGCCGTGAGCCCTGCGGCACCTGCACCAACCACAATCACATCAAAGGTCGTCATTGGGGTGCTCCCGTAACAGCTGGTGGTGTGGCAGTCTTGAGTGCAGCGGTATAGAAAGCCTGTATGTGTTCAAACCGTGCGCGGTTGAGTCCCATATCGCCCTTGCCTGTGCGACTTTGGGATCGGACATCAATGCTGCCTTGGTCGTTGACCAACCACTCTACATCGTCATGAAATCCCATCAGGGGGGTCGTAAACATCAGGTGGAGATAATTCGCGTTTCGGGTCACAACCGTCACCTTGCCAAAGGACTGTGCCGCAGCAGTGATAACGTCAAAACTCTGATCTACCGAACCCAGCAGGGGCAAGGGTGGCACCCGCTTGTTGGGGTTGCTGGTGACCGATGCAATACCATTGGGTGTATCACGCAGGGGCCACAGTTGGCCATCAGAGATGCCAATGTCGGTTGGGGTGGCACCATTGGGCCCAAACAGGGTGTAGACACCTAACGATAGCAATAGGAAGACCCCAAAAATAACGATATAGTTCATGCAAAATCCATTCAGTTAAAGGACGTATATGATCGAGCAGGATCGCAAAGCCATTATGGTTGCTATGGTAGCAGTCTTATGTT
>CAWUUZ010000088.1:0-3330 GCA_963925745.1 uncultured Pseudomonadales bacterium | reverse complement strand
GCCAATATTGATCAGGTGCGCATCGTAATCGAGTCCCATCTCCTCTAATGCAATGCCGATTTTTTGGCCATTAGACGTTGCTAACGAATACAGTTGAATCCAGTTGGGGTGGGTTGGAGCCCAACGTTTTGGGAACCAAGGTGAGTCAGTCATGGTAATTCCTTAAACAGATAAATGAAGTCGGTGCCAGCGAAATAGCCCGCTTGGGTGCTAACAACAGACCACCCTAGTCGTGCGTAAAATACCTGTGCCCACTAAGAATAGCAAAGGAGCGTTAGTGCGTTAGCGGTATCTGCTGCGCGAGCAACAATCGACCACTTATGTGATCTGTTCGCGATACGGCAACCGTCATGCTGTTCTATCTTATTTCTTTGCTATGCTGTTATTAGGACCTGTAGCAACTACCTATGTGAGCTGCCCTTGGACTTTGAAGCCCTGATTAGAGAATACGGATATTTGGCAATAACCATTGGAACGTTCTTTGAGGGCGAGTCCCTGTTGATGCTGTCTGGGTATTTGACCCACAGTGGGTATTTTCAAATGGAATGGGTGGTGCTTTCTGCCTTTGTCGGCACCTTGGCCGCTGACCAGCTGTATTTTCACCTTGGACGGTTAAAGGGCAAGAGCATCATTGAAAGCAGACCCGCCTGGAAAAAGAAATCCGAGCGCCTGCTTCACATGATAGACGAACACCACATCGCGCTCATACTCGGCTTCCGTTTTCTCAAAGGCTTTCGCATTATCACACCACTCTTGCTTGGCACCACATCCGTCTCGTCTCTGCGCTATTTGCTGCTCAATACCATTAGCGTCGGCGTCTGGGCAGTCACCTTTGCCATGTTAGGCTACTTTTTTGGAGCCGGTTTAGAAGACTGGAACTATGATTTGCCACTCATAGACGATTGGCTGATTGCGAGCATCGTATTGGTTGCGATTATCCTGTGGCTCTATCTGTGGAAACGCCGTGATTGGCACCTGGGGAAGGCGCCTAAGCCTAGCGAAAAATAGCAGCTGACCTGCAGTGCCTAAAGCCAATAAATACCCCTGCGCATTTCCCAACCGAATCCCTGTTGTATGCATTGGTCTACGGGTAAACGCTGCTGGATACATCACTTTGTTGGTTAATAGAAATGAAAAATGTACACTTATCAAACTCAATTCCACCACCCTTGGAAATTCATGGCGCAGCACCTACACACATCCCCTGATTGTCAGCGCGGCGGTAAGCGCGAAGGCTGCGGGAGAAAGCCTGGCATCAAGACGCATCCCCTGCGTTTACCCTGCTGGTTACTGGAAGAACTGAGCGCCAAGGGCGATCCACAAACCCTGATCATTCAAGCCTGTATGGCTGCCTATTCCATCGCGTTAGATAACAAGAGCAACGACATTGACTAAGCCACGCTTTATCCTGCATTACTTTTTGTTGAACAAATATTCTTACTTGTTTGCCATGATATGCATCTTTGCGGTCAACTGGTTACAGGTTGAAATTCCGCACTACATTCAAATGGCCATCGACTTGCTCAACCAGTCTTCTGCTGAAGCCCGGGGTGAATTGACCGGTCATATTGAAGTGGTGGTTGTTCTCGCCGTTGTCATGATTTTTATCCGTATTCTGTCACGCATGTATTCACTGAATCCGGGTCGCATTACCGAAGCAGCCTTAAAGAACGATCTCTTTTATCGCCTTAACCGTTTGCCGACCGCATTTCACAGCCAGTTCACCTCTGGCAAGTTGATTTCAATTATCAACAACGACCTCAACGGCATCAGGCTCTTTTACGGCATTGGCTTTTTACAGCTCTTTAACATTGTGTTTGCCCTGTCGCTGACACCTATTTGGATGTGGCGCATTTCACCAAAACTGACCCTGTATTCGGTCATTCCCATTGTTTTGGCCTTCTTTATATTCCGCATTGGCTTTAAGCGCTTGCGGGCACTGCACGGCCAGCGCATGTTGCGTCTACAGGATTTGTCTGAGCAACTGATGAATTACCTCTCTGGCATTGATTTGATCAAGAGCCAGCAGATGGATGACTGGGTCGATAAAGAAATTGATGTGGTAAACCGCCGTCTGCTCGACACCAGTATGCAGATAACCAAGTTACAAACCTTTGTTTTGCCGGTGCTGGACTATGCCAACAACATCATGAAGGTGTTGATTCTGGGTCTGGGTGGCTATTACCTGCTACAGCAAGAAATGACCCTGGGTGAAATTACCGCCTTCCTGTCCTATTCCGTTTTGTTGGCACTGCCCCTGATGCACCTCGGTCGTATTGTCACCGTTTTTCAGATGGGCATGGTCAGCATTGAAAGTGTGCAACGGATTCTGAGCGCTGATTTGCCAGACACAGACAACATGACCCTGGATGACGACGACAAGGCCAAGCTCCACAGAGCGACCCTGTCGGTGCGTAACCTGCGTTATCGTTACCCCACAGACAGTGCAGAAAACAGCCTTGGCAATTCAGATGGCACTTCATCTGACGGGCCTTGGATTCTGGATGACGTTAGCTTTGACATTCCTGCCGGTAAAAAACTGGGCATTCTGGGCAGCATTGGCTCGGGCAAAAGCACCTTGGTCAACTGTCTTAACCACCACCTGCCCGTTGGTGCTGGCCAAATTAGCTGGGGCGACAAAGACATCACCCAGATGTCCCGTCAAAATTGGCGCCATTTTGTCCGCACCATTACGCAGGAACCCTATTTGTTTTCAGACACCATTGTCGAGAACGTGCAATTTGGTGCCCATAAACATGTCCAGAGCCGCACCGACAATGATGTTGATGCCGTACTCACGCTCAGCCAGTTAAACGATGACATTGCCCGCTTTACCAAGGGCAAGGCCACCGTGGTTGGCGAAAAAGGCATCATGCTGTCTGGTGGTCAAAAGCAGCGACTCAGCATTGCACGGGCCTTACTGACACCCTGCGACCTGATCATTATGGACAACGTCTTATCCGCAGTCGATTACGACACTGAACGCAAAATTTTGCAGGGCTTGCTCAACCGCATTGAGGGACAAAGTGTATTGATCGTGTCGCACCGCATCAGTGCCTTGGAAAATATGGATGAGATTTTGGTACTTGCAGATGGCAAGGTTATCGCACGCGGCACCCACAAAGAGCTGCTGCTTTCCTCGCCCTATTACCGCGAGACCTGGAATCTGCAACAGCATGAAACGGGGGTGACAGCATGATTAAGTCACTCGACGTCAAATACCTAAAACACTTTTATCAGTTTGCGCTGAAGTATAAAAAGTCGGCGGTCATTGGTTTGGCGATGCTACCCATTTCGATAGCCACCAACCTGCTGTTTCCATGGCTCATC
>CAWUUZ010000087.1:0-4562 GCA_963925745.1 uncultured Pseudomonadales bacterium | reverse complement strand
ATGCAGAAAGACACACTCTATGCACACCCGATGGCTGCTGTAGAAGATTTTCGTTTTGACCAGCGGGTTGCCAATGTATTTCCTGACATGATTCAAAGGTCGGTGCCTGGATACAGCACCATGATCGCCCTTATTGGCATCATTGCGGATCATTACGCCCAGCCAAACACCCATATTTATGATCTGGGTTGCTCATTGGGCGCTGCAAGCCTTGCCATTCGTCACCGCCTATCGGCGACTGGCTGCAACATCATAGCCGTTGACAATTCTGCCGATATGCTTGAAAAGGCCCACAGCTATTTGGGTGTCGAAGAAAGCCCCGTGCCGGTCACCTTTGTTGAGAGTGACATACGCGCACTACCCATTGAAAATGCCTCGGTGGTTGTATTGAATTTCACCCTCCAGTTTGTGCCACCCGAAGACCGCGGTGCACTCATTCAAACCATCTATGATGGCTTATTGCCTGGTGGGGTGCTGCTGCTTTCCGAAAAAGTCGCCTTAGAAGCAGCGCAATCGACAACGCAAAATGAACTGCACATTGCCTTTAAAAAAGCCCAGGGCTATTCAGATTTGGAAATCAGTCAAAAGCGCAGCGCACTTGAAAAGGTGATGCTGTTAGACACAGCGCAAGCACAGATTGAACGTCTGCAGTCGGCTGGGTTTGGCACAGCAGAAAGTTGGTATCAATGTCTAAACTTTCACTCTTTTCTGGCGGTGAAATGAACCTCTTTAAACCCTTTTTTACCCTGCTGTCGCAATTTGATGCCATGCAGTCCGCCGTAGCACCCCTAGAGGCTGCCGTAGATGCCATTTGGCAACCGCGGCGCAACGGCAACATCCCACGCTTTATGAATGTGCTCAATCGGCACCCCTATGAAGGCCAATCTAGTGCTCAGATCTCGCAGGCAGTCGTGACTGCGAACGCGCCAGAGGTGAGCACAGAACTCCTTCACAGTGGTATTAGACAAGACCTAAAGGATTTGATGCCTTGGCGTAAGGGCCCCTTCCAGATAAACGACTTGGTTCTTGATGCCGAGTGGCGCTGCGATCAGAAGTGGTCCCGTCTTGAAAATGCTGTCGATTTCGAAGGCAAGCATGTTTTGGATATCGGCAGTGGCAATGGGTATTACGCCTTACGCTGCGCTGGACGCGGCGCTCGCACGGTCACAGCCATTGACCCTTCAGTACTCAGTGTTACCCAGTTTCACTATATGAACCGTTATTTGAACCGCCCAGAGGTGTCGGTGTTGCCCCTGGCATTAGAGGACCTGCCGCAGAAATTGCCGGTGTGGGACATCGCACTGTCCATGGGTGTGCTCTATCACCGCAAGTCGCCTTTCGAACACCTTGAGTCTATTCGTGACAAATTGGTACCTGGTGGCACCTTGGTATTGGAAACCCTCGTTATTGACGGTGATATTCATACCGTACTGGTTCCAGAAAACCGCTATGCCATGATGAATAATGTCTATTTCTTGCCTTCAGTTGCGCTGCTTGTCAGCTGGCTGCGCAAGGCAGGATTTGAATCCATCCAGGTTGTCAGTGTCACCACCACAGACCGAGACGAACAACGCAATACCGAGTGGAAGGCGGGTACCTCCCTAGACGATTATCTCGACGCTGAAGATCCGACTAAGACCATTGAAGGACATCCGATACCCACCCGCGCGATTGTGACTGCGGTCAAACCCGTTGCCGAGAAAAAGCTGCCGAGATACCACCTCAAGTAAGTGCGCACTATCGCTATAGGGTCCCATATATAGATGCTACGGATATTCGTATAGGGCCAATGCTTTTTTCTATTGCCAAGCTATTGCCATACCCCACCCGCATCACCTAAGGTGATTGTCCCAGCCAATTTACATTGGCTTGATAGCCACAACAGAATATCGGGAGTGTTTCATGCACAAAAGCCGGCTTGCGGGTTTTATAATTGACTGTCAGACAGATGACCTGACCACTGCAGCAACCTTTTGGTCTGAGGCATTGGGATACCAACCCAAGCCGACAACCGACGACACCGACGATATCGGCTATGTGGTTCTCGATACGGGCGCTACCGATCTGCGTATTGAAGTACAGAGGGTGCAACACCCCAGTAGGGTGCATCTTGATATCGAAACCGACGATATAGATGCCGAGGTGGCACGGCTCGAAACACTCGGCGCAAAACGGGTAAAACAGGTCAAGTCTTGGTGGGTTATGGAAGCGCCAACGGGTCAGAGATTCTGTGTCATAGCTGCAGAAGAAGGCACATTTGATCACCAGGGCTAGACACAGCCAACTGGCCAAAGACCGCCAACTATCACGCCATCAGGGTAGTCACCATTCTATGAACCAACCAGCGCACCTGTTTATCTTCTCTGGACTCCCGGCTACGGGCAAGACCACTTTGGCCCAGGGGATTAGTCGGCTTTGGAAAATACCCCACATCCGGATTGACACCCTAGAACAAGGATTGAGAGACGCCTGTGGTTTATCTGTCGCGGGTGAGGGCTATGACTTGGCCTACCGTATTGCTGCAGACAATCTGATGTTGGGACTTAGCGTACTCTCAGACTCCTGCAATCCCATACTGCTGACCCGCCGTGCATGGCAGCAGGTCGCTATAGACGCGGGCGTTCCCTTTACCAACATTGAAGTCCTCTGTTCTGACAAGGATGTACATCGCGCTCGTGCTGAGCAACGCACATCAAGCATCGCTGGTTTGACATTGCCTACTTGGCAACAGATTGCAGACCGTGAATTTGATCCATGGGATTCGAACAGAATTGTTATCGATACGGCACAGGAAACACCCGAGGCGTCCGTTCTGAGGTTGGAGCGCCTCTTGGTACAGCAGCAATCTGGCTAACGGCAGCGGGATTAGCCCATCCTCCTAGGATTCGGTAAAAAACCCACCAAAGCCCAATGTTAGGGCCATATCCAATCCAGTCACTGAAAGCCCACGGTATTCATAATAACCCGGTCGGGTATTAATGACTGAAAAGTCCAATGAGTCATAAAGGCGAATCGCCGCAACGTTGTCTTCACGAACCTCTAAGAACACGGAGTCACAACCGGCCGCAGTTGCTTCCGCTATGAGGTATTCAACCAGTTTGCGGCCATAGCCCTTACCTGTATGGTTCTGACCAACAACCAGATTCAACAAAGAACACTGGTCTCCGGCTAACTGGTATACCAACACCGCTACAAGCACACCATGGAGTTGCAAGCCGACTACAGTCCAACTGCCGCGAAAGGCCATCTTGTAGGAATGTTCAGGCCAGCCATATATCCCGGTATATGCCTCCAAAGCCATCACTGCAGGTAGGTCACTGTCACTTAAAGGAATAATGCGCAGGTCAGACATGTCGTGGCAACGCTTGAAGTTTAAGCCAGAGATCTCGCTTGTCCGATGCCGAATACAAAAGGCTTGAAAGCCTGTGGGTCACGATGGGAGACACCTGCCTACCATCGGGCAAGGCGATACTGTTGTCGGTATCGCGCTCTGTATACCGTACAGCGGTATCACCACAGAGCAAGACGAGGTCTACCGCAGTAACACCCACAAATTCATGAAAGAATTCCGTGAATACCACGCGCGCTGCCGCCTCATCCCGTGGAGCATATTGGTGGTCAAATAGCGGCCACTGAAAAAACCGCACCGTCATTTCCTGAGGCTTGTCGTCCAATTCTGACACAATGGCAGATGCCAGCTTTTGTATGAGGGTCACCGTTAAGGAATCCACATTGCTACCCACAGTATCCACCATCAAGACGGAGCCAGATTGCACAACCATGAGGGTAAAGGGGTCGCAGGGTGCCGCATAAGTTGCTGGTTGGTCATCAACAGGTATCGCAATAGCGTCAGTTTCAGCCGAACCGACGGACGGCGCACCCTTTTTGGGTTTTGCAGGTTTTTGGGTTTTTTCAATTGGATGGTCGGTCTGAGATTCTAAAATAACATCAGGCGCAGTCGGTGTTTTGGGCGCAGCGGTAATCGGTCCTTGTGTGGCGATTGCCGCACTCTGTGCAACGGGGGTAACATTGACCCCTTGCTCTGAAACATCGACAACCTGAGAGCCAGACGTAGCCACATCGGAGGTAGTGGGACGACGCAGTGATGCTGCGGCATTGGGCAACTGATAACGCGCATACCAATGGGTAAGGCCAAATACCGATTGGTCTCTGTGTTGTTTCAAGGCCAGGCGTTCAGCCTGTGATGTATCAACCGTCACTGTTATCTAGCCTCTAGGCATCTATATAGGTGGTACGCATTTGTCATCAGATGACATCTGTGTCCATTGTATCTGTTGGTCTGTTAAAAATCAGGTCTGTTTCTTCAGGAAGGATTCGCTATTTATGATGAACACCGGGGTTGGTGTTCATTTTTCTGGGCCAGGACTCTATACAATCCCAGTCACTGAGTGTGCTGCTTTTCTTCCGCGCTTTTATTTTCCGTTCCCCTTTTCTTCCGCGCCTTTATTTTCCGTTCCCCTTTTCTTCCGCGCCTTTATTTTCCGTTCCCCAACGAAAAAACCCGACCATAGGTCGGGTTCGTTCGATATTAGGCGCTTGAC
>CAWUUZ010000086.1:0-3471 GCA_963925745.1 uncultured Pseudomonadales bacterium | reverse complement strand
CCAGATGGGATCTCGGGTGGTGACGCTCTCTAGTATGGGACACCGCTGGGGTCGCATACAGCTAGGGGACCTCAACAGCGAACGATCCTATCGACGCATGAACGCCTATGGTCAAAGCAAGCTGGCCTGTTTGATGTTTGCCTATGAACTGCAGAGACGCCTTGACGCAGAGGGTTGCCAAACCCTATCCGTTGCTGCCCATCCTGGCATTGCAGACACCGAATTGGCGCGGTATTTTCCACAGCTGTTTTCACCCTTTATGAAGTACTTTTTCCAGTCTGCCGAAGCGGGCGCTCAGTCGACGCTATACGCTGCATTGGGCACAGATGTCGGTGGTGGAGACTATTGTGGTCCTGACGGACGGGGCGAACGGCGTGGCTTGCCGAAAAAGGTCGGCTCTAGCAAGGCATCCAGAGACCTTAGGGTCGCCAAACAACTATGGGCATTGGCTGAGTCTCTAACGGGACAATCCTTTTTGCCAGCCTAGTGTCGTCCTGAGTTCAGCTTGCCTAAAGGGATCGGGCTAGGTTTAATGTAAGAAAAACGGTGACTGAATTCGGTCTCCCTCCAATGGTTTTACTTAACAGTGGTTTTAACAGGCAGTGGTTTTATCTCTGTACTGCTGTTAGCAAAATTGTCGGGTTATTATTCATCTGCGTGCCTAAGGAAATTTTGTTCATGAACAACACCGTAAATGGTTTTAATCAGCCCGTTGGCTTTAGTCTTGTTGGTTGGGTTGCCCCTACCAGCCCTCAGCAGGTTGTTCTAGAAGGCGCAGACGTCTTGATTCAACCCTTGGATGTGGCTCGAGATGCAAAGGCACTGTTTGATGCCTTTAACGCGCCCTCAGGCGGTCAGAACTGGACTTACTTACCCTATGGCCCCTTTCAGACCCTGTCTGCGTTTACAGGCTGGTTGCAATCTAGCTGTACAGGCACTGATCCGATGTTTTTTACCATTGTGGATCGGGCTACCGGCAGCGCTGTGGGCTTGGCAAGTTATCTGAGAATTGACCCTGCCAATGGCGTTATCGAAGTAGGGCACATACATCTGTCGCCCTTGGTACAACAAACCCGTGGCGCTACAGAGGCTATGGTTTTGATGATGCGCTATGTGTTTGATCTGGGTTACCGACGCTACGAATGGAAGTGTGACGCGCTCAATGCCCCGTCACGGAAAACGGCGCAGCGGTTGGGTTTTTCTTATAATGGCACCTTTCCTTGGGCGACAATGTATAAGGGTCGAAACCGTGACACGGCTTGGTATGCAGTAACAGGGGCTGATTGGCCGACTTTGAATCAGGCCTTTACGACCTGGTTGGATCCCAAAAACTTTGATGACAAGGGAATGCAGATACAGCGTCTGTCAGATTTGACCAGTGCCATGGGCCAGAAAGGCTGAGACCAAGATAGGGCGCGTTGACCGACATTAAGACACAAAAAACGACAGAATCAGCTGTCGTTTTTTGTGGGTGGTACCCTTAGAGGTTTCTGGTGTCGATGGTGCTTAGGATTTCATCCAAGATGGCGGGATCGTCAATGGTTGATGGCACCTGATAACTTTCGCCATTCATCATTTGACGTAACGTCCGTCTTAGGATTTTTCCAGAACGGGTCTTTGGTAGCCGGTCTACGATAATGGCCCGGTTAAAGCAGGCAACAGCGCCAATCTTATCGCGCACTGTAGCAATGAGTTCTTTTTCAATCGCTTCAATGTCGCGCTCTACACCGTCCTTTAACACAACCATACCGACAGGCAATTCACCCTTGAGCTGGTCGTTGATACCAAAGACAGCACATTCAGCAACACTGGGGTGTGCAGCCAGAATCTCTTCCATCTCTCCGGTAGAGAGTCGGTGCCCAGCGACGTTAATCACGTCATCAGTTCTGCCCATAATAAAGAGATAGCCGTCTTCATCAAAATAGCCGCCGTCACCGGTGAGGTAATAGCCAGGGTAGCTCTTTAAATAGGAACTTCTGTAGCGTTGGTCATCGCCCCAAACGGTGGGTAAACAACCCGGTGGCAAAGGCAGTTTAATACAGACGGCGCCTTGCTCATCAGGTTTGCAGATTTCACCATGGGTGTTGATGATATCAATCTGATAGCCAGGTACTGGAACCGTTGATGATCCTGCTTTGATCGCGAGCGTTTCAATGCCAACGGGGTTGCAGCAAACGGCCCAGCCGGTTTCTGTTTGCCACCAATGGTCAAGAACCGGTATGCCAGTTTTGTCTGTAAGCCAGTGGTAGGTAGGTGGATCTAGACGTTCACCAGCCAGAAAAATACGTTTTAAAGAGCTGATGTCGTATTGCGCAAGCAGTTCTGCCTGTGGATCTTCCTTACGTATGGCGCGAAATGCGGTCGGCGCTGTAAACAAGGCATTCACGCGGTGTTCGCTGATAACGCGCCAAAAAGAACCGGCATCCGGTGTCCGAACGGGTTTTCCTTCATAGAGTATGGTTGTACAGCCCGTAATCAGGGGTGCATAGACAATATAGGAGTGGCCTACAACCCAGCCCACATCCGATGCTGCCCAGAACACATCACCTGGCTTTAGACCATAGACGTATTCCATGCTGTAACGCATGGCAACTGCATGACCACCATTGTCTCGAACAACACCCTTTGGCTTGCCGGTAGTGCCCGATGTATAGAGGACATACAGGGGGTCAGTGCTTTTAAGTGCCACAGGCAAGGATTCATTGCCAATTGCTTCTAGGGTACTCCAGTCAAGGTCAAAGCCAGATTTCATAATGGCAAGCTGTTGTGGACGTTGCAGAATAATGGCGTGCTGGACCTTATGGGTAGCCATACCTATGGCTGAATCCAGTAACGGCTTATAGGGGATAAGTTTTTCGCCCTCGATACCACAGCTTGCCGATAGGATGACCTTGGGTTTGGCATCATCAATTCGGATTGCTAACTCGTGTGCGGCAAAACCCCCAAAGACGACAGAGTGAATGGCGCCAATTCTGGCACAGGCCAGCATGCCAACGACTGCCTCTGGAATCATGGGTAGATAGATGACAACCCGATCGCCCTTGGTGACACCCAGGTCTTCAAGTGCGCCCGCAAATTTTGCGACGCGGGTGGTCAATTCTAAATAGGTAAATTTTTGTTGGGTCTGGGTAACGGGTGAATCATAAATCAGTGCCAGTTGGTCGCCTCTACCCTGCGCCACATGGTGATCTAGGGCGAGGTAGCAGTTATTTAGCTCGCCATCGGCAAACCAATCGTATAGCCCGGGCGCTCTTTCAGATACGCCTGTGACCGGTTTTTTGAACCAGCTGATATCCTGAGATTTCTCTAGCCAAAAATCATTAGGGTTTTGCTTAAATAACTGGTATTCGGCTTTATAACTTGAACTGGTGATGCCCATTTTCTGTACCTTTATATTAAAGATTACCGATAGTTTGAAGTGCATTGTCCTGCATTAGAACTAGACCAATGGCGATGCGCTATTAGTCTTAG
>CAWUUZ010000085.1:0-8906 GCA_963925745.1 uncultured Pseudomonadales bacterium | reverse complement strand
CCTCAAGATGCCAAAGGGAGAGATCCCAAAATGGCTATAAAACTGGCGGTCTTCCACAGCCAAGAGGCTTTGGCGAAACAGGTCTGGCACCTCATTGATGGAGAGCAGGTGTCGGTCCTGTTTGTGACCTAAAAAGAGACTGCCTATGACCAAGGGATCGAGCCGCACGAGGTCTACAAGGCCAACAGTCCTGTCACGAATACTCTGGATGCGGTTGTTACTGAAATCGACCCACAGGTGTCTGCTAGGCTGAGCACCATCCCAAAACGCATAGGCGCGGGTCACCAGTTCAATGGTATTGCCCGTAGGCCAAAAGGTTCCCGGTCCCGCACTGGTTGAAACCTGTCGATAACCCAAGCGCTGCAGCTCTTCGATCAGTATGGTCTGAGACAATTCCAAGCCCGGATACAGCGACAGCGGTCTTGCATAGACACGCGCCGGTTCGGCAAACAGCTGCCCTCTAAATTCCGTGGTCACCCGTGCGTTCAAATAAAACACCCAAACAAAAAACAGGGTCGCGGCAAGGACAGCCAATTTGAGTAACAAAGGCTTTATCCGGCTATTTTTGACGACTTTCGTGGTCTTTTTTGCCCCGGGTTTTCGCTTTTTGGGCGTGGGCGTGGGTGACACAGATTTGGGAGGCAAACCACAGATTCCTTATTGCTCAATTGAAATCAAATCATATCACCATATACTGTTACGCATAGTGCAGATTTTATAACAGCTGTACCCCTAATCACTGCATCTGGCTACCCAACAGCATAGGAACAACGATATGCGGAAAGTATTGTGTTGTATCGCTCTATTGGTTTCACCCATCCTCTTTGCAGAGTCCAAGATCTATACCTGGACCGACGAAATGGGCGTGGTGCAATTTGGCGATAGGCCGCCGCTGTCAGTGCAGGCCAATGAAGTCAAGATGACGGGCATTGTAACAACAGCCGTGGTTGTGACCATGCCACTGCTGCAGGGCAACTGGAATGTCGTTGGCGCGAATGGGCAGGCACAGGAATGGCTTGTTCGGGAAGACGGTCGCATTCAAATCGATATGAAACTGGGTAACAACCGCCGGATTATTCACGGCACCTGGACCCTGTCTGACGCCGTGATGACCCTGACCTCAGACCTGATTCAGGACATTCAAAATGGCACCTCTGCCATCAACAATGCGCCGGTGCAGTTTATCTACAAATTTACTGCCTTTGAGCCAGGCCAGTTCCGCGTGTTTAGCAATGGCGGCAATCTGTTGGGTACAAGGCTCACGCAACCCTAAACAGCAACTAGAGCAACCCGATCTGCGCGGTGACGATCTGATCAAACCGCGCTGCTTTAAAACACAGCACCGCATCAGCAATGGGTGCCAACTGCCGTGTGATATAGAAGTCATAATCCAGCGGCGACCGCTGTAGCGTGAGTGCTTCCACTCCGTTGAGCGTCATCACATACTGCACCCTACGAAATACCTTGCCTGGATACTGTTGCTGCAATTGTTTCAGCGCCTGGGCGACAGGCGGCAAGCCCCCGGCATAATCATCCACCTGACGCTTTACGGGGCGGTCAAATACCAGGTCAGCATCCCGCGTGCCTGCCAGCACAGAGTCCACAAACTGTCGAATCCAGACATCAAAGGGCTGGTCTTGAAATACCAATTGATACAGTTGACGTTGAAAGTCTTTCGCCAGGGGCGTCCAGTCTGATCGGACCGCCTCCAGCCCCTTGAATACCCAAGTGTCTGTGCCATCGGCATGACGCTGCACACCCGCATAACGTTTTTTGGAGCCGGCTTCCTGGGAACGCAAACGGGGCATCAAAAACCGGTCAAAGCTGGTTTCAAATTCGATCTCTAGGCTGCTTTCTTTTTGCGCCTCTAGCTGCACCCGCTCCTGCCACCAGAGGTTGAGACCCTTCGCGAGTTCGGCGCCAATCTGCTGGGGCGTTGTCTGTCCCTGCGTTGCACCGACATGCACAAACACCGAATCGGTATCACCATAGATGACCTGGTAGCCCTGATCTTCAATCCATTGTCGGGATGCCTTGAGAATTTCGTGGCCCCGGCGGGTAATGGAACTGGCCAAACGGGGGTCATAAAACCGGCAAATATCTGAGCCCAAAACACCATAGAAGGAATTCATCAAGATCTTGATCGCCTGTGACAATGACTGGTCACCTGCTGCCTTGGCTTGGTCGCGTTGCGTCCACAGCTCGGCGATAAGTCCGGGTAGGATATGGCAGTCTCTATCAAAGCTACCGCCATCAAAGCCCAACAGCGGATTGGTAGACTGTCCCGACAGTGCGAGAATCATGCCCAGGGGGTCGATCAAATAGGTCCGGATAATACTGGGGTACAGACTCTTGAAATCCAGCACCAATACGTTATCAAACAGGCCTGGAACGGAGTCAAAGACATAGCCACCCGGGCTTTGAAAATGCAGTGTTTGTGATCCCACACTGGGTGCCACATAGCCATGGCGATGCAATCTCGGTAAGTAGAGGTTGTTGAAGGCAGCTGCGCTACCCCCTGACCGATCGAGTGTCAGCCCGGTCAAATAACTGCGCGCTATCAGAAAGGGCACTAGCTGGAGTTGGTGGAAGATAGCGAGGATGTTTTTTGCTTGTTGCATGAGATCCGCACTTTCTGCGGTCGCAGACGCAACAGCGTCCGTTTCTTCATCTCGTAATACAGCAGACGCCACCGACTCAAGACTGTCATCTTGAAAGAAATAGAAGGCTGTTTTTAAGGTATCAATGCCATCCAAAAATACCCTGCCCTGGGTGTTTGCACGCCAATGGTCCTTGTTGGGATCTGACCGATGCCAGACAACCGGTGTTTGGTCACGCCCCAACATCAGCCGCAGACCAACAGCATCACAGCAGTGTTGCAGCAGCCGCAGGTCGTCCTGAACCAACCGCCAGCCCAGAATCACATCAGGGTCCTGTTCGACGACATGCTGTAAAAAAGCACGCAACAGGGAAGCGGCATCGTCAAAGGGTTGGGCATTGGCCGTTGTAGGGGTGGTCTCGCTAGCCACATAACCACACCACTGCGACGCATCACCCGACGCATCACCCGACGCAACAATGGCCAATAGCTGCGGTATCTGGGTCGTACGCCAGCCACGTGCCTCAACCCTGATCGCCAATCTGCTCAGACCTGGCTGTAAGGTAACTGGTCGGATGGCGACACGGTTGGAATGGTCGATCCATTCAAGCCCAGCTCGGACTTGGCGCTCCATCAGATACCGTTCTGTCGGCACGATATCGTCTTCCCACACCGAAATGCCATAGCGCTTAAGGATACGGGTGGCTTGGTAGAGCCCTGTTTGCTGGGTGCAATAGAGTCCTGCCATGGGCTTTTGGGCGAAGTTCTTTAGATTGAGTTTTTTGAGTGTCCAGTCGATGCCGCTGCCAGTCAGCAATTTTTCAATCGCGCTACAATCTTGCTGCAGCACAAAACACACTGAAGACTCATTTGGAATCTCAAGCTTAAAAGGACCTGTTGCCGTTTTGAGCCACAACACCAGGTTTTGACCTGCTGCTGTCGCCTCAGCGTGGCGGGTTAAAATAAACCCTTCTTTACGCATCGCGCTTGCACCGTTTCACATTTCAACCATAATCATTACAGTATACTGGTTTTATTGTATGATGAGTTGTCGTCAAAACACCGGCAAAGTAGCGGTGTGTATAAAAACACCCGATGACTACTAAGGGGGTACTATGTATTTATTGGGTAAAAAGTCTGAAAATTCGAGCACACTTTTGCTGCGCCTAAAGATGCTGTCTGAATATCTGTTAGCAGACATTCCAGAACCTGCTGGTCGGCTCAATTTAAATGAAGTCGATGACCTCTATTCACAATACAATTTAGATGCGGTTTATGTCTTGCGCGAAGGTGCACTTATCGGCAGTTACGATGGGAACCCAGCCGTTGTTTATGAGGCTGGTGATCTGGTCGGTTTGAGCCAATGTTACCAACTGCCAAGTCCTTCGCTCTCCTCTGATACGCCCGTCATCCTTGATCGCTATGAAGCCACCCAGTTTCTGCGCTTTGTGACCGATTCACGTGATAAAAACGCGGTATGGGCCAGCTATTTGATCACCTTAAACACCGCCATTATGAATGCCTATGGCGAATTGGTCAGAGCACGGACACAGCCACACACGGGATTTATCAGTTACAACAAGGGCGATATCATCATCGAAGCCGGCACTGAGGCTAAGGATGTCTATACCGTCATTAGCGGCAGCGCGGAAGCCTTTGTTGATGGTACCAAGGTGGGCGATATCCTGCAGGATGAAATTTTTGGTGCCATGGCTGTGTTTACCCGGAGCAAACGTTCTGCAACCGTTATTGCTGCGGAACAGTGCACCATCTTGGCCGTGCCAAAGGATGAGTTTATTTCGGTGATTAACACCCACCCAGAAACGACACTGGTTCTGATCGAAAATATGGCGCGCTGCATCAACGACCTCAATGCACGGGTATCTGATAGCGATATGGTTGCACCGGTCATCTAACGGCTGCGGTCTTGGTTGGACATTTTAGGGAGACAGGCATCCTTGTCTCCCCGCTTTACCCTATCCCCTACACCCGCTCATCTACCAGTCCTGAGCTGCCTGCAATGCCTGCTGAAGGGTATCTATGCCTACCACTGTCACACCCCTGATAGGCTCCTTAGGCATATTGGACTTTGGCAGAATGATGCGTTTAAAACCATGCTTTGCCGCTTCTCTACAGCGTTCCTGACCATTGGGAACAGGTCGAATTTCTCCCGACAGGCCAACCTCACCAAAGACCGCGACTTCATGCGGAATAGGCTGGTTGCGCAAGCTGGAATAGATCGCCAAAAGCGTTGCTAGGTCTGCGGATGTTTCTGAAACACGTACCCCACCGACCAGATTCAAAAACACATCCTGATCGCCGGTAAAAATGCCTCCATGGCGGTTAAGCACCGCCAAGAGCATCGCCAATCGGTTGCCATCGTAACCCACGGCAACCCGGCGTGGATTTCCCAGAGCGCTGTCGTCTACCAGGGCTTGAAGTTCCACCAATAAGGGCCGCGTTCCTTCCCAGATCACCGTTACCAGGGTGCCTGGTGCGGGTTTCTCACTGCGGTTTAAAAAGATAGAGCTGGGGTTTTTGACCTCTTTCATACCGGTATCGAGCATGGCAAATACGCCCAGCTCATTGACCGCGCCAAAACGGTTCTTGATGCCCCGCAGGGTTCTAAAGCGGCTGTCACCCGAGGATTCCAACATAATGGAACAGTCAATCATGTGTTCCAACACCTTGGGACCTGCCAAGGAGCCATCCTTGGTGACGTGTCCTACCAAGAAGACCGCCGTTCCCGACTGTTTGGCAAAGCGTGTTAGCCAGGCTGCCGACTCGCGCACCTGCGACACAGAACCCGGGGCAGACTCGACATCGGCCACATGCATCACCTGAATCGAATCGACCACCATAATCTTGGGTGATAGCTGTTCTGCAATCTGACAAATGGTTTCGATATTGGTCTCAGACAGCATCTTGAGTTGGTTGGTGGGCAACCCCAATCGTCCTGCCCGCAAACCGACCTGTTGTAATGACTCTTCACCGGTCACATAGAGTGCACTCATGTTCTCAGCCATAAGACACATGGTCTGGAGTAACAGGGTGCTTTTGCCTGCGCCAGGGTTGCCGCCTATCAGGACGACTGATCCCATGACCATACCACCACCCAATACACGGTCAAATTCTTGGATACCGGTGCTAAAACGCATTTGATCGGTTAAATCGACATCCGACAGTGATTGCACGTTGGCGGCGGTTTGTCCGGTAAAGCCCGCACGGCGCGTTGTTCTGCTACCACCCGATTCTCTAAATTCTTTAAGCGTGTTCCAGGCTTGGCACGCCAAACACTGGCCCTGCCATTTGTTATAGTCCGCACCACAATCGCCACAGACAAAGGACAGTTTTGCTTTTGCCATGCTCAAACCACCTCTGTTTCAATGGCTGGCGTTGTGCCCAATTGCAGCCTGAGACGGTCGCCAACGGCCAAGGGCCCCACACCGCTCGGTGTGCCGGTTAAAATGATATCGCCTGGTTCTAGGGTAAAATATTGGCTCATGGTTGCGAGCAAATAACCGATTGGAAACAGCATGTCTGCGGTATCGCCTGACTGCTGAACCTTGCCATTACGCAACAACGAAAAGGTGGTGTGAAAATCCTGTGGGAGACCCTGCACAGGAACAAAGTCTGTTATCGGACAGGCGCCATCGAACCCCTTTGCGATGTCCCAAGGCTGCCCCTTAGATTTGAGCCGATCTTGCACCGTTCGCAAGGTCAGGTCCAAAGCCAAACCGATACCCACAATCGCATCCAAACAATCGGCTTCGTTTGCCCGAGACAGACGCTTTCCCACCAGCAACGCCAACTCCAATTCATGGTGCACATCACCCAAATGGGTTACCAGCGAGAATTGGGGTGCCAAGGGAACCACGGCCGTGGGTGGCTTTAAAAACAGCAACGGCTCTGTGGGCATACTGTTGTTGAGTTCCTTAACGTGTTCCGCATAGTTACGGCCAACGCAAACGACTTTACCAACAGACAGCGACGACTTGCCGCTATCGACAAAATGGGGATGATACATCTGAGATCTCACAAAAAATGGGTGCCTTACTGTAGAGATTTTTCTCTGGGATTGCGAGTGACGTTTCAACCGCAACAGCAGTCTAGAGGTGCGACACAGGCAAGGTGAATACCCTGACAACCGACCCCATACACACACCAAGGCAATTGTTGTAAAGATCAAACGCTCTATTTTTGAGTCTGCGACCAGTAAAAGTACCAGTCGTGTTTGGAGTGGGATGGTTGGCCAGATCGATCTGGGTCTATCTGAATACGCTGGAGCTAATGGTGTTGTTGTCGCACCTCCACGGCTCAATGCCGTAACATACATCAAGAATTGCCTGCCCCCGATCGCCATGCTAGTCTCAGTTCCAATTGTTTGGTTGCCAACAGACACCCTAACCACGAGGCTCACATGACAAATACACCTCGCATCCGGGGCGTACTCGCCCCCGTTGTAACCCCGTTTCATGCCGATTTTAGCCCAGATACCGATCGCTATATCGCCCACTGCCGCTGGCTCATTTCGCAGAACTGCGGACTGGCCGTGTTCGGCACCAACAGTGAGGCGAACTCGATGTCGGTCGACGAGCGCATTGCGCTGCTCGACGTACTGCTTCAAGCGGGTATCGACCCGACGCGCATGATGCCCGGTACCGGCTGCTGCGCGCTGACCGATACCGTGCGCATGACCGAATATGCCGTCAAGGCCGGTTGTGCCGGTGTGCTGATGCTGCCGCCGTTCTATTACAAGGGAGTCAGTGACGAGGGTCTGTTTCGCCATTTCTCCGAGGTGATCGAGCGGGTCGCTGACGATCGGCTGCGCGTCTACCTCTATCACATTCCGCCGATCGCTCAGGTGGGTATCACGCCGGCATTGGTCGAGCGGCTGCTTGCGGCCTACCCCGGCACTATTGCTGGCATGAAAGACAGCTCCGGCGATTGGGACAACACCCGAACCATGCTCGATTCATTCAAAGATTCGGGCTTTGACGTGTTTGTCGGCAGCGAGTCGTTCCTGCTGGCCAACATGCGTGGTGGCGGTGCCGGCTGTATCTCGGCCACGGCCAACGTTAACCCCAACGCCATTGACCGGCTCTATCGCCAGTGGCAGCAGCTGGACGCCGATGCGCAGCAAGAGGCGCTCAACGCCGTGCGCAACGCCGTCGGCCAGCAGATGATGATCTCGTCACTCAAAGCGGTGGTCGGCCATTATGCAAAAGATCCCGAGTGGGGTACGGTCCGTCCGCCACTCGTCGAACTGACCGCCGACCAGGCGGGTACGGTGACCGATGCACTCGACGCCCTCGGCTTTGAGATGCCCGGCCTCCTATAGATCGCGGCAACTGCCTGACGGCACAAACACAGTTAACCGAAGCCCCCCGGCCACCCGGTCTTGAGGGCAGCAAAATGAGGATTGAAGAATGGATTTGGGACTGAACGGGAAGAAAGCACTGATCATGGGTGCATCCCAAGGGATCGGCCAGGCGATTGCCAAGGCGCTCGCCGCAGAGGGCTGCGCAGTCACACTCGCTGCCCGCAACCAGGAAAAGCTTGAAGCGACTGCTGAGGCGTGCCGCGCAATGGGCGTCGAGGCCGAGATTATGCTGGTGGATCTGGCCGATGCCGAATCGCGCCAGGCCTTCATCGCCGGCGTTAAAGACTCCGCGAAATGGGACGTACTGATTGCTAACGCCGGCGGCCCGCCTCCCGGTATGGTGCCCGGCATTGCTCCGGACAGTTGGCGTGCGCAATTCGAATCGATGGTGCTTTCACTGATGGAAGTGATTGAGGCTGCCGTGCCCGGTATGCGTTCACGAAAATTTGGTCGCATCCAGATTGTCTCGTCGTCGGGCATCATCATTCCGATCCCGAAGCTCGCGATCTCCAACACCCTGCGCAGTGCGCTGGCAGCCTACGCCAAGACGCTGGCTGAGCAGGTCGCCGCAGATGGCGTCACGGTCAACCTGATGTTGCCGGGGCGTATCGATACCGACCGCATCAAACAGCTCGATGGGGCTGTTGCCTCGGCACAGGGCATCACCTCCGATCAGGCCAAGATTGATTCGATCAAGCTGATCCCCACCGGTCGCTACGGCCGTCCCGATGAGTTCGGCGCCGTCAGTGCATTTTATGCCAGCACGCAGGCCGCTTACCTCACCGGCGGCCAGATCCGCATCGACGGTGGTTTAATCAAGGCGATCTGACCGCTCGCTTCACACGTATAACAAGGAAAATTTGAAAAGGGATATTTTCAAAACAGCAACCAGAGAATAGATGAATAAAAAAAGATCTTTTATTG
>CAWUUZ010000084.1:0-3080 GCA_963925745.1 uncultured Pseudomonadales bacterium | reverse complement strand
AAAATATCCATCGCGCCAAAGCGCATGCCACAGGCCAAGGCTATTTCAAGCAACTGATCGCCCGCAAAAATCAAACCACTGTCTGCCACCACATTGATCACGATAACTTCATCTGGCTCAACCAGGTCTTGACCCGGCGGTGGTGATGCAAAGAGGTCAATGGCTTCTCGACGGTCTTCATTGGGCGTACGTTTTGCATTGCCACCCTTCTGGCGCAACTGTGGTCGGGCAATGTCGTCTAAAGCGGTGACTGTCGCCGCAGTACTGACAAGAGGCTCGTCTATGTCATGTTCATCCCAATTCCAATCCCAATCTGAATCTTCTGGTGATGCCAAATTCATGGGATCCAACAAGGGGCTGTTGGGTTCATCCAACAAGGATGGCGGAATGGGGCGCAGCATGGGTTCCCTACGCTCTCTTTGTGATTCCTGCGTTGGCTGTTTGTGTTGGCTTGCCCTGGTTTCGGTCGCATCGACATCAACATCGACATTGACAGCATCAGATGCCGCTGTGGAAAGCAGATCATCTTCAGCGGTTTTGTTGGCTTCGTCGTCTGTGTCGTCGTCACGATCCACGTCACTGTCTAGGCCACCATCCACGTCAATTTCGTTATCACTGTCGTCGACAAAATCCGACTGGCGACTGTCATCCGATGCTAAGGGTGTTTCTTCTGTGGTATTGACCAACTGTGGGTCTGCCCAAGCACCTAGGCCGTCATCATCGGCATCCAAGGATTCAAAAAAATGGGATTCGTCATCTTCGTCTGGGCCTAGTTCCATAGCCGCCGTTTCTGTTGGCTTTGGCTCTGGCATGAGCTGGTCAAAATCGAGGGTCTGTTGGCGGACATCTATGGGATCTGTCGTTGCCGCTGCTTGCTCAGGAACGGGCAATTCTTCGAGGCTATCCATCAAGAGGGGAACACGGGTTTTGAATTTGAATTTGGCATCCAATTTTAAAATTTCTTCAGGCGTTACCTGACGAACACGCGCGCCGCCAGAGGGAAGCTCCGCATAGGGAAAATCATCAACGGGTACCTCGTCCAAATGAGGTTCAATGGCAGGTTCCTTCTTTTTCGCAGCCGATTTGGCCTGTGCCTTTTTTCGGCGAAACCACAGGTCACCCAGAATACCCACAATGGCAACCACACTGAGTGCAATGACGATATAACGTAATTCCATGATCCGCTCCTCAGTTACAGCGCAGCCAGTTCGGCAGCCTGCTCAACGTTTACGGATACAAGCCGAGAAACACCTGGCTCACTCATAGTTACACCCATCAAATCTGTCGCCATTTCCATCGCTATCTTATTGTGTGTTATGTAAATAAATTGTACGTGTTCAGACATCGCTTCTACCAAACGCGCATAACGCGCAACGTTTGCATCATCAAGCGGCGCATCAACCTCATCCAATAAACAGAAAGGTGCCGGATTCAATTTAAAGATCGAAAATACCAATGCAATGGCCGTTAAAGCCTTTTCACCACCTGACAACAGGTGGATCGTGCTGTTCTTCTTACCCGGTGGACGCGCCATAATGGTAACACCTGTATCTAGCAAGTCTTCACCCGTCAGCGTCAAATAGGCATGACCACCACCAAATACCTTGGGAAACAGTTCTTGAAGACCCGCATTCACGCGCTCAAAGGTTTCTTGGAAGCGGTTGCGCGTTTCCTTATCAATTCGTGCTATGGCCTGTTCTAGGGTCAACAGGGCCTGTTCTAAGTCTTCATTCTGCGCATCCAAATAGCCTTTGCGCTCAGACTGAACCTTATATTCTTCGATCGCTGCCAAGTTAATGGGCCCCAATCGGCTTATTTTGTCCGTCAGCACCCCAATTTTCACTTCCCAATCTGAAGCCGTGGCGTCTTCGGGTAGGTTTTCTAACAGGGTATTCAGGTCATAGTCGTCATTTAACAATTGCTCTGCAAAGGTATCGCGGCGCGTTTTGACCGACTGTGCGTCCATACGAGATTGCTGTAATTGCTCAGAACACCGATTTGCGGCGACAACCGCTTCCTGACGCTGGCCTTCCAACTGACGGATTTCTTTATCCATTTTTTCACGTGACTGTCGTGCAGCTGTCAGTTTTTCTTCAAGCACCAAACGCTGTTCGAGCCGCTCCTCTAATGCCACAACCAAAGTGTCATCAGGGTCCTGCAATTGCTGTTGGCTGTCCATCAGCTGGGTGCGTCGGCTTTGAATGCGTTCGATATTGGCGGTTAAACGCGCCAAGGCGGACTTTACGGCGTCAATCTTGTTGTTGATGCTCTGCTCTTTTACAACCCACTGGTGTACCACATCTTTACAGCCACGTTCGGCCTGACGTGCACTCTCAATATTTTCCTGTAAGGCAGCACGTTGTGACTGAAGCTGCTCACGCTCCTCAACACCTTCGTCCATCGCATCCAGTGATTCCTGAAGCTCTAGGCGCGCTGTCGCCATCTGTTCTTTTTCGTCTGCAACGAGACTTTGCTGCTCTTCCAATTCTGCTTTTAGCTGACGCTGACGCTGTTGCATCTGGTCAACCTGTACCTGCATACCAGACAGTCGGGCTTTAAAATCTGCGTAATGACGGGTCACCTGGGTCAGTTCACGGTGGGCACCCTCGCGTTCCTGATGCAAGGACTGCACACGCATGCCAATGACACCATGATCGACTTCCACTTCCTCTAACTGGGCTTCTAGTTCGTCTAGCTGATCAACGAGCTGCTCAAGTGCTTCCTGTCGTGACAGAAATCCCTGTGAACCTTGGGTATCTCGGGTAACCCGTAACCAGTGGCGACCCATCCAGATCCCATCGGGTGTCACAACAGACTCATGGGATGCCAATGATTGTCTCTTGAGCATCGCGCCTGCCAAGTCGTCCGCGATATGGACACCTGCCAATAGGCTTGTCAGGTCGTAGGGCGCTGTCACCTTAGACATCAAACCATCATTGGCTGTTGCTGGCAGTTTTTGCTGTTCCATAACGGCCAAGACGCCGTCTTCAAAACGGTGTAAGTTCTGGGTTAATGCCGAAATGTCAGGTACGCAAACCGCTTGCAAATAGTTACCCAACACCGTTTCAACTGCTTGGTTC